>JBHAQX010000060.1:0-11890 GCA_041830595.1 Evtepia sp. | reverse complement strand
GAAGCTAACGCCTGCATAAGCAGTAGGTGCATATCCTTCATGAGCACCCAAAGTGATATTTATGTCAATCTGTTTGGTAATTTTTCCTTAACCCGCACGGTCGATGGCAAGACTTTTTTGCTTACAGATCAAAGCAGCTCATCCCGCCGGCTCTGGACGTTTCTTCAATATCTTGTTTTTCATTGGAAAACACCCATCACCCAGGATAACCTCATTGACATACTCTGGCCTGACGGGGAAGCAGAAGATCCAGTCAACACCTTGAAAACTTTGCTACACCGTGCCCGACGCAGTTTGGAAAGTCTGGGTTTTGAGGACGGCAAACAAATTTTGACCTACCGTCGTGGCCTCTACGCCTGGGCCGATCATATTTCTTTTCACTTAGATACGGAGCAATTTGAACAGTTTTATGAGCAGGCCAAATCGAATCCAGAACAAACACTAAGCCATCTGATGAACGCCACCAAGCTCTATTCTGGCAGCTTTCTTCCCAAAGCTTCTCATGAACCCTGGGTCGTCTCTCTTCGCATGTATTATCATACAATGTTCTTAAAGATCTGCGCAGAAGCCGCCTCTCTTTTAGAGGCAAACAAGAACTACATCGAAATTATTGATTTATGCCGCAAGTCTTTAAGCGTGGAGCCCTATGACGAGGATATGCACCTACTGCTTATGCAGGCGTTAGCTTCAACGGGTGCCCAACAGGCTGCTATTCAGCACTACACCTATGTTACACAGTTGCTCATGGAACAACTTGGTGCCTCTCCCTCCGAGCAGCTCACCAGCTTTTATCGCAGGCTTGTACAGGCCACGAAGAGCGTAGAGATGAACTTGCATGTTGTGCGCAGTACATTGATTGAGTCTGTTCCGGAGCCTGGTCCCTATTACTGTGAGTATGCCATTTTTCAAGATGTTTACCGCTTAGAGGCCCGTACCTCTGAGCGAACAGGCCAGGTCTCCCAGTTGGCTATGCTTACCATCCATCCAACTAGAGGAAAAGAGTTTAATGCAAAGCAGATTTTCATTGCTATGGAACGACTGCGAACGATTGTGAGTGAAACCTTGCGTCGTGGTGACGTCTTTACGCGCTTTAGCTCTACTCAATTTTTATTGTTGCTCCCCTGTGCAAATTATGAAAACGGAAATAAAGTCCTCTCCCGTCTTGTGGACAAATTTAAGCGGAGCTATCCTAGCATGCAACTGCAAGTACAGTATAGCGTTTTACCCTTGATTCCAAGCCTACCGGAGCCCTAACCTTTTCTTTCTTCAATCAAAAGAGCTTTGCTGTAAACAGCAAAGCTCTTTTTTGTCTGCGATTTCTATTGGGACATACTCTGCACAACACCCCGTCGACAATCCACAGAGACAAAGGTGCCGTCACGCAGGGTTCTGGTTGCATTGGTGGCACTGATGATCACTGCCTTTCCTATGCTGAGCCCAACCACAGCTGCATGGCTACTTAAGCCACCCTGCTCTGCAATCACTGCCGAAGCTTGGTGAATGTAGGGCAACATTTCATTATTCGTCTGAGGTACCACCAGCACGTCACCTGGCTTAAACTTTGCCTTAATTTCTTCTAGGCTGCGGCAAACACACAGGTAGCCTTTTTCATTGCTGTTTCCAACCCCAACACCACCAATGAGCCAGTTTCCTACCATGTGTACTTTGATCATATTTGTGGTTCCTGAAATGCCCGCCGGTACCCCTGCTGTGACAATGACAATGTCACCGTCTTCCACCAATTCTGCGTCTTTGGCTGCCTGTACCGAAAAATCAATCATCTCATCAGTGCTGTCCGCATAGGGCATCAAAAGAGGCGTTACCCCCCAGACAATGGCCAGCTGTCTGCGGATTTCTTCCTTCATAACACAGGCAATAATGGGAGTTTCTGGCCGATATTTGCTAATGCGCTTGGCTGTGGTTCCACTCTTTGATACGGTAATAATAGCGGTTGCATGGGTATCGGTAGCGGTGGTGCAGGCGGCATGAGCTGTGGCTCCGCTCACGCCCAATTGGGCATCGACAGGGGTCTTCATCATCCGGCCAAAATAGTTGATATCCGCCTCTGTGCGATTTGCGATGGCGGCCATGGTGCGCACCGCCTCCACAGGATATTGTCCAGCGGCCGTCTCTCCTGAGAGCATCACAGCTGAGGACCCATCGTACACGGCGTTGGCCACATCGGTAATCTCCGCTCTGGTTGGGCGGGGATTGGACATCATGCTCTCTAGCATCTGTGTGGCAGTAATGACCGTCTTGCCATTGATTAAGGCCTTGCTGATGATTTCTTTTTGCAGTACAGGAATCTCTGTAAAATCAATCTCAACACCCATATCGCCACGGGCCACCATCACACCATCGGCCACGGCCAAAATGGCATTGATGTTATCCACACCCTCCTGGTTTTCGATCTTGGCAATGATCTGCATTTTCCCTCCATGTTCCTCAATGAAGCTGCGTATCTCTAGCACATCCTGCTCGGTACGACAAAAGCTGGCTGCAACAAAATCAAATTCCTGGGCTATGCCAAAGAGAATATCTTCCTTGTCCTGCTCGCTCATATAGGGCATAGAAAGACGCACACCGGGAACGTTTACCCCTTTGCGATCCTTAATGGGGCCTCCGTTTTCCACCAAACAGATCACCTCTTGGTCTGTCAGTCCCGTCACCTTCATACTAATCAGACCGTCATCCAACAGAATGCGGCCGCCAACGGATACGTCATGGGGCAAATCTTTATAGCTCACACTGCAGATTTCTTTTGTTCCCATGACATCCTGAGTTGTCAGGGTAAAGGTCTGCCCAGACTCCAAAATCTCTTTGCCACTTTCAAAATGACGCAGGCGAATTTCAGGGCCTTTGGTATCCAGCAAAGTAGCAACGTTAAGAGACAGTTCCTCCCGCAGCCGTTTCACCTCATCCAACCGTTTTTTGTGGTCTTCATAGGTGCCATGAGAAAAGTTGAAGCGAGCTACATTCATACCAGCAAGCATTATATCTTGCAGAACATTGGGCGCATCCGACGCCGGGCCAAGAGTACAGATGATTTTTGTTTTCCGCATATGGTCTCCTCCTCGTATTCGTTCAAGGTTTTTCTATATGGTACACCCAACAGCGGTAATATGCAAACCCTTCCTTACTGTTCTCGAGGATTTAAGGCCCGCTGTAGACCATCTGCCAGAAACTGTAGGGCAAAGATGGCAAAGACAATGCAGAGCAGCGGGGGAATCCAAAACCAAGGTCGCTGGGTTAAGGTCGGCAGTTCAATGGCCTTTTGCAGCATATTTCCCCAAGAAGCCTGGGGGGTACGCAGTCCTAGGCCCAAAAAACTAAGGCCAGACTCTGCAAGCATGGCCCGCCCCACCCGCATGGGAAGGGTCGCCCAAACGGGGGCAATGGCATTGGGTAAGATGTTGCGAAACAGAATCTGACCCTGTCCGCCCCCCAAGGCCCGCACAGCCAAGATGTAGTCCTGTTTTGCCACGGCTACAGTATTGGCGTACATCAGCCGTGCCAGAGAGGCCCAGCCTAGCCCACCAATGACTATAATAATATTCCAAAGAGAGGGGCCAACCAGAGAGACCAGGCAAAGGATCAAAACCATACTGGGAAAGGACTGGAATACCTCCACCGTCCTCATAATCCAGTACTCCCAAGCCCCTCTCCGATAGCCCGCTAGAAGCCCCAAGGGCACACCGATGGAGATACTCAGAAATGCTGAGGCAAAGCCAATGAACAAAGACACCTGCCCACCATATAAAAGCCGTGCCAATACATCTCGCCCCACATCATCGGTACCCAACGGATGCTGAGCGCTTGGTTGAGCCCAAAAACCAGCCTGGGCCTGAGTAAGGTTTGGATCTACTCGATAGAGCAAAGGGGCAAGGAGTAAAATGAACAGTAGCAACAACAAGGAAAAAAACGCCACAACAGCTGCTTTTTCCTCCAAAAAACGGCCCAGCCAAAGAGACTGTTTCACAAGGTTTTTCATAGTGCTTCCCCCTCCTGTCTCAGGCGAGGGTCTAGCACCCGGTACAAAATATCCATAAGCAGATGGGCCAAAAGCACGGACAGGGCAACTACCACGGTGATGCCCATAATCAAAGTATGATCCCGCTTGCTTACGGCGAGAAAGAGTAGGCTTCCCAGACCGGGCCAGCCAAAAATCCGCTCTACAATCATAGAGCCACCCACAATATGGGGAATGTGATTGAGCGCTGTGGTCAAAACGGGAATGGCTGCGGCTCCTAAGCCATGCTTCCACACCACTGCTGCCTCACTCATCCCCTTGGCGCGGGCCGCTACAATGAAATCCTGCCCCAACACTTCTCGCAATGCACTTTTGGTTTGGCGCAATAGGTTCCCCATACTGCTCAAGCAGATGATACTGGCAGGCAAAAGTAAATGCCGGATTAAATCCGCTACACTTCCCCCCATTCCCCCGCTGTACATACCGGCCGATGGCAATACCCTGAGGGTAACTGAGAACACATAGATGCCCAGTAAACTGAGACAAAAGCTGGGTACACCAAAACTTAAAAGGGACAAGGCCGAGGCAAGTTTATCCCACACAGAACCTGGCCGCCACCCGGCCAGCACACCCAAGGTAACCGCCAAAATTACCCCAGCCAATACCCCTGTCCCTGTGAGAAGTACAGAGGGCAGTATGCGCTGACCGATACTCTGGGCCACAGGCTGCCCTGTTCGCATAGATACACCAAGATCCCCTTGGAAGAGGTCTCCCAACCACTTAGCATAGCGCAGCAAAAAAGGGTCGCTTAAACCAAGCTGAGCCTCCAGTGCGGCTCTCTCTTCCGCACTGGAGGCTTCAAATCCTTCTCCTGCAAGATCCAGCACCGTAGCAGGTGCAAGGCTTACCATCAAAAACACAATGAGGGTAATGCCGAAAAAGACCGGAATTGCTCCTACGATGCGTTTGCAGATATATGAAATCACGTTGCCTTCCTCCTACACTTCCGGCCATTTCTGGCACAGACCACAACCGTGGTCCTACAGAGGCAATTTTTAGTTATTCGGAAAGACTCCACTCCCAAACATTTTCGTTTGAGGAACTGGAGGCCGGGTAATCAATACCCTCTACCGTTCTTGACTGGGCGTAGATTGGTGTAACAAAGAACAGAGGTACAAAGGGCATTTCATCTCTCAAATATCCTTCTAGGTCCTGCACAATGGTGCCTCGATTCTCCAAATCCAAACAGTTCTGGGTCGATTCTATGCGCCATATATAGCCACTAAGGTCTCCAACGCGGAAGAGATTGTTATCCTCTCTAAAGCGAGTGTCCACAAACCAAAGAGGCAGGGGGTTGGGTGTATGACTGGCTAAGGCCATGTCATATTCCCCATCGTACATGCCGGAGAAGAGAGTGGAGGAATCCACCGTCATAATCTCGATCTGGAAGCCCGCCTCCTGGAGCTGCTGCTGCATTAAAGCGGCAAGGCTTGCCCGGGCCGAGGTACAGGCCAAGGTAAGTGTCTTTCCATCATAGAATTCGGCTACCAAAGCCTTGGCCTCCTCCAGATTGCGAGCTAGGTCTTCTGGTTCAGGTCTTGCAGCATAGATGGCACCGGGCATAAGAGCAGAAATAGCAGGGGTACCTAAACTGCCTGCACTCTGCTGAGCGAGCAAGGCTCGGTCAAGAGAGAGACTGATGGCCTGACGCAGTTCTTTCTTCGCAATGGTCTCGTTGTTGAGCATCAGCTCATAGAAGGTGCCCGCCTCCTGGCCCTCAATAAGGCTAAGGCCTGCCTCTTCGGCAATGACGGCATCTTCTTCACTGACGGTATTGCCAAAGGCGTAATAGTCCAAGTCTCCGGCAATCAGGGCCGTGAGCTGATTGGCCTTGTCCACCACCGTAATGGTCATGGTGTCAAAGCCGGGAGTCCCTAAATGGTAGTCCCGGTTGCTCTCCAGGGAAAGCATACTACCACTGATTTCAGAGACAAATTTCATAGGACCAGAACCGATAGGGGCCTTCCAGAGCTCCATCTCCATGATGTTCTCTGGTGCAACGCCCTCCATCAAATGGGTGGGCAGCACGTAAAACTCACGATTGCGGCCAACCAGAAACTCCTCGGGAATCACAGGGGCTTTGAAGATAAGCTTCAGGGTATAGGAATCCAACGCCTCCACCCCAAGGGCTTCTCTCCCAGTCTGGGCCCCGTTTTCATCCACCCCGACAAGGGCTGAAAAGGCGGTGCGTCCCATGGTAGGGCAGGCCGGGTTTGTCATCAGTTCCATGGTTTTTGCCCAATGCTCTGCTGTTACCGGCTCTCCGTCATGGAACTTGGCATTTTCGTTGAGATGAAACACAATGGAATAGCCATCCTCGGCACTCTCCCAGCTGTCCGCCCCACGGGGTAGGCAAGTACCATCAGCCTGGACATAGGCCAGACGATCGTAAATTTTGTCATAGACAATTCTGGAGTAGTTGCTGCCGGAAATGCTCTGATATGGCATCAGGGCATCCCAGGCGTTAGAGATACCATAGTTAAGATTTTTTACTTCTCCCGTTACCTCTGTTTGTTTTTCTCCGCAGGCACTAAACAAACCAAAGAAGAATAGCAGGAGCAGACAAAGGGCTAGACCTTTAAACGTCTTCCCCTTCAAACTCGTTTTCAATAACATTCTCCTCCATCTGCTGGCTCAGCATTTCTTCAAAATGGGCGTCTAACTGCCGAGAGAATTCCTGGGCTGCATTGTAGCCCATCTTCTTATGTCGGTTATTCATGGCGGCTACTTCCACAATAATGGCCAAGTTCCGGCCTGTTTTCACAGGAATCGTAACGACAGGAACATTCTTATCCAAAATAGTGGTATTTGTTTCATCTGTTCCCAATCTGTCATACATCTGCTCCGGGTTCCATTGCTCTAAGTTGACCACCATATCGATGTCCTGCTCATCACGAACAGCACTCATACCAAAGAGCTGGCGTACATCGACCACGCCAATGCCCCTAAGCTCCATATAGTGACGAATCAGAGGAGGGGATGAGCCGATGATCCGGGAGCCAACACTGCGGATCTCCACCGCATCGTCGGCTACAAGGCGGTGACCTCGCTTCACAAGCTCAATGGCAGTTTCGCTTTTACCCACGCCTGACTCGCCCATAATCAAAATCCCCTCGCCATAGACCTCCACCAGAACACCGTGACGGGTAATCCGAGTTGCTAGGTGAGATTTCAGACTATTGAGCAGCTGAGGAATGAAAATAGACGCCGGTTCCTTCGTGCGAAGAATGGTGCGATCATACTTTTCCGCCATCTCGATACACTCAGGGAAAATCTCCATGTTCCGTGTCAGAATCAGCGCCGGAATTGGACGAGCCAACAGACCCTCCAGGCTTTTGCGTCGCTCCTCGCTGTTCAGCTTTTCCAGATAAGATTGCTCAACCTTGGCCAGAACCTGAAGCCTTGTTGTATCATAATAATCAAAAAAGCCCGTCAGCTGAAGCGCTGGACGGTTAATATCATCTGCCCCAACAGGAAAATTAGCATAGTTTTTCGCTCCGCGGACAACTTCAAGTTGAAATTCGTCAATGAGCTTGCCTAGTTTTACAGCCCTTGGTGTTGCCATACAACTCCCCTCCTTGCTTTTCATACGATTCCGAACATGCCCAATATCGACATCTCCGGCTACGAGTTTCTCATTTTGTTTGCGATAAAAAATATTATAGCACAGCACTTGGATCTTTTGCAATAGAGTGAAAAAAACCAATCTTTTCTTAATTTAACACTTGCATTATAGACCCATATCTGCTATTATAATGGTCGATGCTTTTTGGGATCATCGTCATCTTGCTCTGCAAGGTGTTTATTCTGCCAGCGAGGAGGTTCAAGCGAATGGCTAAATGTGATTTTTGTGATAAGGGCGTTGTG
Organism: Evtepia sp.; assembly: GCA_041830595.1. GTDB lineage: Bacteria > Bacillota > Clostridia > Oscillospirales > Oscillospiraceae > Evtepia. The sequence goes on along the minus strand of JBHAQX010000060.1, from coordinate 3,993 downwards.
TTCGGCATCCGTGTCTCCCACTCCCACCGCCGCTCTAATCGCCCTTGGAAGCCCAATGTGAAGCGCGTGAAGGCGGTTGTCAACGGCACCCCCAAACATGTTCATGTGTGCACCCGTTGCCTCCGTTCGGGCAAAGTTACCCGCGCTGTTTAAGCAACAAAACCAAACCCTCATGTCCAAGGACATGAGGGTTTTCTTTTTTATCTGATCCCCTATTTGCTAAGAAAAGCAAGTGCCTCATCCAGTGTAGGAACAATTTATCTGCCCTGATTGCTCTCATAGATAAAGTCTCTGAGAGTCTTGCTTTCATAGGTTTCGTGCTCTCCCAAAGCCATTTTCTCAATGGCAACAGCACTGGTACCTGGGGTAACGCAGACCGAGGCGATCAGGTTCCTAGCAATGGACAGGTCTGGAATGACCGGAACATGAACTTTTACCACAGCAATTTCTACTGCATTTTCGTAATGGTATCCATTGGCATCCCAATCAATGCAAACTATACCCAGCTCTCCTCACTCTCATGACGTTTCTTTCTGGTCATGAGATTGCGCACCACCATTTCAGGATTTTCTCCCTGGTAGAGAACCTTGTAGGCGGCTTCTGTAATCGGCATCTCCACCCCGGCCCTTTGCGCCATGATACGGGCCGAATCAATGGCAAAGTAACCCTCTACCACGGCCCCAATGCTTGCGATTGCCTCCTGCACCGGCATACCCTGCCCAATGAGAATCCCAGCCCGGTTGTTTCTTGAGTTCAGCGAGGTGCAGGTAACCACCAGGTCGCCCATACCGGCAAGCCCGGCAAAGGTCTCCCGCTTGCCTCCCATAGCTACTCCAAGATTCGCCATCTCAGTCAGTCCACGTGTCATAAGAGCTGCCTTGGTATTATCCCCAAAGCCCATGCCAACACAGCAGCCGGCACAAATGGCCATTACATTTTTCAGAGCTCCCCCCAGCTCCACACCTACTACATCAGGGGAACTGTATACCCGCAAACGCTCATTGAGAAAAAGATCCTGCACCGCCTCGGCGATCTCTCTTTTTTCACAGGCAGCTACCAGACCCGTAGGCATGTGCCGAGCCACTTCCTCTGCATGAGAGGGCCCAGAGAGTACCGCCACAGGAAACCGATCTCCGGTCTCCTCTCGTATCACCTGTGAAAGACGCAAGGAGCTCTCCTTCTCTATGCCTTTTGAGACAGAGATCAGAACCGTACCTTGCGTCAAATACTCACTAAGTTGCCGGGCCGTCTCTCGCACGGCGAAAGATGGAGTTGCCATGACCACATAGTCCGCCCCCGCCACACAGGCAAGGTCAGTGGTATAAACAATGTCCTTTGGAAGTTCAATTTCGGGAAGTAGAGGGTTTTTTAGCTGGCTGCGCAGATACTCCGACTCCTCCTGACTATAGGACCAAAGACTGACTTCGTTCCCATTTTCCAGCAGGGTCATCGCAAGGGCTGTGCCCCAACCACCGCTTCCTACTACGCAAACTCGCATAACGCAAACCTACCTTCTTTTTCTTAGCTTAAGTTTGGTTTCCTTCCCCTGAATCAGACGAATGATATTGCCTCTGTGCTGCCACAAAATCAGAAGTCCAATCAGAAGAGATGTGATAAATACAGATGGCGAACGGTAAACCACCACGCTACAAAGGGGGAAGATTATCGCTCCACAGCAGGACCCCAAGGAGACCATCTTCGTTAGAAATACGGCAAGGAAAAACAAACCCCAAACCACCAGCGCGATGCGCCAGTCCAAGAGCAATGCCATGGTCCCCCCGGAGAGAATTCCCTTCCCGCCACGAAAACGGAACATGCAGGGAAACATATGGCCTAGGGTGCACCACAATCCCGCCCAATACTTAACAAAGACTGGAATTTCTGCCACCACAACCAAAAACATGGCAACACTTACAAACATAGCAATAGCCATTTTAATGACATCGAAGGCAATCACGCCAAAGGTTAATTTCCCGCCAAAAGTACGAAAGAAATTGGTCAGTCCAGCATTCCCGCTGCCATGGTCCCGCACGTCATCGTGGAGTACATATTTCGAAATAATGACCGCACCATTCAGGCAGCCTAAAAAGTATGATAAAATCGCCGTTACAATTAAGAGCCCTGTCAAAATATCTTTCGGCAGCGCCTCAACCAGCGCCATGACCCCTTGTGCCACGGACTATCCCTCCTTATCTCCCTTTTGGCGGATGGTCATACGAATTGGTGTGCCCTCCAAGCCAAAGGTGCTTCGAATCTGATTCTCCAAATATCGCTGATAGGAAAAGTGAAACAGCTTTGCCTCATTGCAAAAGCACACAAAATGAGGTGGTCGAATTCCCGTCTGCGTCATATAATAAATCTTCAGTCTGCGCCCCTTGTCAGAAGGTGGCTGTACACGGCCTGTGGCATCTGCCAGCAGGCTGTTGAGCATACCTGTGGTAATGCGCATAGAGGCCTGATTGCGCACATACTGAATCAGTTCAAACAGCCGATGGACTCGCTGTCCTGTCATGGCCGAGATGAATACAATGGGTGCATAGGCCATGTAGGACAAATCCCTGCGAACTTCCTCTCGCATTTTGTCCATGGTCTTCCCGTCTTTTTCAATCATGTCCCACTTATTGACAACAATAATACAGGCTTTCCCTGCATCATGGGCAATGCCGGCCACCTTCGTGTCCTGCTCCGTTACCCCTTCGTTGGCGTCAATCATAATCAGACAAACATCGGCCCTCTCAATGGCCATCACCGCACGCAAAACAGAGAACTTCTCAATCCGCTCTTCTACCTTGGCTTTGCGGCGCATGCCCGCTGTATCAATGAAAAGGAATTTACCCTCTTCGTTTTCAAAATAACTATCTACCGCATCTCTCGTGGTGCCCGCCACATCGCTGACAATCACCCGCTCTTCTCCCAGTATGCGGTTGATGAGAGAGGATTTTCCCACGTTGGGTTTTCCGATCACCGCTACCTTTGCCACATCTTCGTCTTCTTCCTCAGGTTCATCCTCTGGGAAGAAAGATAGGCAGGCATCCAGCAAATCATCGGTTCCGTGCCCGTGAATGGCGGATACCCCAATAGGGTCCCCAAGGCCTAAATTGTAAAACTCGTAGATGTCCGGATTTTCTCGGCCCACTTGATCCATTTTATTCACGGCCAGAACTACAGGCTTGCGGGAGCGCAAGAGCAAGTTGGCCACATCCTGGTCGGAGGCGGTGACCCCGGTTTTCACATCGCAAACAAAGACAATGACCGTTGCATTTTCAATGGCGATCTCCGCCTGCTTGCGCATAAAGAGCAGGATTTCATTGTCCGTTTCTGGCTCTATGCCCCCAGTATCCACTAAATCAAATACCCTGCCACTCCACTCGCACTCCGCATACAGCCTATCTCGAGTTACACCTGGGGTATCTTCTACGATGGATAAGCGCTGCCCAACCAGTTTATTGAAGAGCATGGATTTGCCCACATTGGGCCTGCCTACAATGGCAACCAAAGGTTTTGACATGGTAGCTCGCCTCCTTTCAGACCCTGGCACATTAGGCCGGGCCGCCGACGGGTTTAAACTGCTCGTTCCATAAGGCGCACCAAGGGGAAATCGCAGTTTGATAATTCAATCTATTTTTATGCTTTACGCAAAGGGTATAACCAATTAATTATGACACTTTCGCCCTTTTCTGTCAATGCCCCTAAGGGAAATGCTTTGTACCACAAGGCATCTGCTCGAAAAGGGCCAGGGAATGCGATTCCGTTTTTCACCTTCATTTGGAAAAAACGGCAAAAAGAAAGAGAGGGTGCTATCCCCTCTCCTCTTCTTGCGTTTTACTGCTCCTGAGCCTCGCCGAATACCTTGCCGTCGTAAGTCATGCAGGCCTTGCACATACGATGAGGCAGGCGATACGCGCCGCATTTGGGGCAAGTGGTAACAGCAGGAGCTTCCAGCTTCCAGTGGGAGCTACGCCGCTTATCCCTTCTCGCCTTGGAGACTTTACT
>JBHAQX010000059.1:0-2543 GCA_041830595.1 Evtepia sp. | reverse complement strand
GGGCGCACTGCTAGCTGTATGGGGTACTGTTCTGATGATCTTACGTGCGCTCCGGCACAGCAGTGTTCTGGGTGTAGTCAGTGCAGCCTTTTATGGTGCGAGTATGGTGTTACTCTACCTATTTTCTTGCCTCTACCATGCCGTTACTGCTCCACGTGGGAAAAAGGTACTACAAATTTTAGATCACTGTGCCATTTTCTTGCTGATTCTGGGCACTTATATTCCCATTGCCTTGTTAGGGGTTGGGGGACTATTTGGCTGGATCGTTTTTGGCGTGATTGCAGCCTGCGCGGTGCTGGGCATCGTTCTAAATGCAGTGGATTTACATCGCTTTAAAAAAATGTCTATGGTACTGTATATTGTTATGGGTTGGCTGGCCATCATTACCATAGGACCCATTTATCATAGGGCAGGTACCGAGGGGATTGTGTTGCTTTTGGTAGGAGGATTGTGTTATACTCTGGGTGTTGTGTTCTACAAAAAAAAGCAGATTCCCTACATGCACTTTGTCTGGCATTTGTTTGTTCTTGGTGGGAGTGTATTTCATTTTCTAATGATTTACCAATACTTTTGCTATTAACGATGAAAACGGCACTCAAAAGAGAGGGCGGAGGACTGTTTGCCCTTATTTGAGGAATGCAATAGCTAAGGGAGAGAAGTACAGTGAAAGACTATATTATTATGACCGACTCGTCCTGCGATCTGCCTGCCCAGCTGGCAGAGGAACTTGGTGTTATGTCAATCCCTCTTATGGTGCTACTGGACGGCAAAGCGTATCGCAATTACCTGGATGAGCGGGAAATTACCTGTAAAGAATTCTATGGGGCGTTGCGCGAGGGAAAGCAGGGAACTACGTCGGCTGTTAATGTAGATGAGTTTCTTACCGCGTTTGAAGAGCCCCTTAAGCAGGGCAAAGATTTGATTTACCTTGGGTTTTCCTCAGGTCTAAGTGCCACCTATCATGCAAGTACCATTGCAGCGATGGAGCTGCGGATGACCTACCCGGAGCGGACGCTGCTCACGGTTGACACACTCTGCGCCTCTATGGGCCAGGGGCTTCTTGTCTACCTAGCGGCGATGAAAAAGCGGGAAGGGGCCAGCATTGAAGAGCTGCGTGACTATGTAGAGGAGACAAAGATGAAGGTGAGCCACTGGGTAACGGTGGATGACCTGAACCACCTTAAGCGTGGTGGCCGAATTTCTGCGGCCTCTGCTCTTTTGGGCAGTACTTTGAATATTAAACCCATTATTCATGTGAATAACAGCGGCTCCTTGGTTTCGGTGGACAAGGTGCGGGGCAGAAAAAATGCCCTTAAAAAACTTCTGCAGGAGATGCAGAAATTGGGGACCAACTTGGAAGAGCAGACAATTTTTCTCAGCCACAGCGATGCGCTGGAGGATGCAAAAATCCTTGAGGATATGATTCGGAACACCTGTGACGTGAAAGACATTATCGTGGGCTATATCGGTCCAGTGATTGGAGCGCATACAGGGGCCGGAACAGTAGCCCTCTTTTTCTTAGGAACAAGTCGTTAGAAAAAACTCAAAAGTCTGGCCTGCTTGCAGGTCAGACTTTTTTTGAAACTTCGTTCAATTGTAGTTGTAAATTTGCTATACTAGAAAGGAAAAAGGGAGGTGGTAGTGTCTATGCAAACCCAGAGCCAAAAGATATTGGAACAGAGGTCCAAAGAGATGTTTGGAAAAATTGAAATACGAAAGTTGGTATTGCCTCTTATTGCAGAGCAGACACTGGCCTTCTCCATTGGTATGATTGATACCATCATGGTAGCCAGGGTTGGGGAGGGTGCCGTATCGGGGGTATCCCTGGTGGATGCCATCAATTTTCTGCTGGTCACCATTTTTACCGCTTTGGCAACAGGGGGGGCCATCGTTGCCGGGCAGTATTTAGGCATGGGAGAGAAGACAAAGGCCTGTTGGGCAGCAAAACATCTTGTCTGGGTGGCTTTTTTTGCCTCCCTTCTTGTTACTGCAGCCTGCTTGCTCTTTAACCAGCAAATGCTTGAGCTCCTCTTTGGCCGGGTAGAGTCAGGGGTGATGGCCCATGCCAGAACCTATTTTTATGTCACAGCTCTTTCTTATCCCTTTATCGCGATTTATAACGCAGTGGCGGCGCTATTTCGGAGTATGGGAAATGGCAAGGTTCCTATGGTTAACTCCCTTGTGATGAATGTGGTCAATGTGATTGGCAACTGCATTTTTATTTTCGGCTTTGGGTGGGGTGTATTTGGTGCCGCCCTTGCCACCCTTATCTCGAGAATCATTGCCACCGGAAGTATTGCTGTTATGCTGCGTAATCCAAAACTGGACATACACTTGCGCAACTATAGCCCCATTGGATTAGAGTTTGCGATGACGAAGCGCATTTTACGTATAGGAATTCCCACGGGTTTAGAGAACAGTGTGTTTCAGCTAGGCCGTATCATTATGACCAGTTTGATTGCCACCTTTGGTACCCCCTCCATCACAGCCAACGCTGTGGGGATCAGCCTATCCCTAGTTGGTATCATTCCGGGATCGGCCCT
>JBHAQX010000058.1:0-8606 GCA_041830595.1 Evtepia sp. | reverse complement strand
ATGAAGGCAACCACATTGCTTTATTTTTTTTGTAGATGGTAAGCATCAACAAAAAGGAATTGGCCGAAAGCTCTTTAATACCATCATTGAATGTTGCAATTCAAACGAGATAACCGTAAATTCTTCGCCATATGCCAAAGAAATCTATCATCATTTAGGATTTAAGGATACTGATGTCGAACAAGCTGTTACTGGCATACGGTTTATTCCGATGCTATTTAGAACGTAGTTTGGCTTTATCGTCCACCATGCGAAACAGAGGTTACCCGCAAAGGTAAGTCCCCTGTTGTTTTATTGACGCTTAGAAAGAAAGCCCCGGAACCTTGAGCTCAAAAGGTTCCGGGGCTTTGTTCTTGCATATCGTAGGTGTTAGCCAATAAACATGGCGTCCCCAAAAGAAAAAAAACGATAGTTCTGGGCAACTGCTTCGTTGTAGGCTGCAAGTACATATTCTCGTTTTGAAAAGGCCGAAACTAACATAATGAGGGTAGATTCCGGCAAGTGAAAGTTGGTAATGAGAGCATCTACTATGCGAAACTGGTACCCAGGATAGATGAAAATATTGGTCCACTTACCCCCTGCTTCTATCTTGCCCTTTTCCGTTGCAAAGCTTTCCACTGTACGACAGGATGTTGTACCTACACAGACAATGCGCCCGCCTTGGGCTTTACAGCGATTGATCGTAGCTGCTGTTTCAGGTGGTATGGTACAGTACTCGCTATGCATTTCATGGGTAAGCAGATTCTCCACCTTTACCGGACGAAAGGTACCCAGACCAACGTGAAGAGTTACATAGCAGATGGAAACGCCCATTTGGGCAATCTGTTCCAATAGCTCTGGAGTGAAATGTAGGCCTGCTGTGGGGGCGGCAGCAGAGCCAAGCTCCTTGGAGTAAACAGTTTGGTAACGCTCCCCATCCTCTAGCTCCTCACCGATATAGGGTGGCAGAGGCATTTTTCCAAGGCGTTCTAATATTTCTAAAAAAATACCCCTGTAATCAAAGCGCACCAGGCGGTTGCCATTTTCCAAAACCCGAACAACGATAGCCTTGAGCGTTCCCTCGCCAAAGGAAATCATAGCTCCTTCCCGTAGTTTACGCCCTGGCCGGACGAGGCACTCCCATGTGTTCTCCCCACGGTCCGTCAGCAGAACTAACTCAGCAAAGCCTCCTGAGGGTTCACGCTGTCCAATTAGTCGGGCGGGCAACACCCTGGAGTTATTGAGCACCAAACAATCCCCAGGCGCTAAAAGACTAGGTAACTGGTGAAACTGTAAATGCTGCATCTCTCCCGTTTCTCGGTTCATAGTCAAAAGACGGGAATCATCCCGCTTTTCCAAGGGCGTCTGGGCAATGCATTCTTCTGGTAGATGAAAGTAAAAATCAGATGTTTTAATGAAGATCAATCCCTGTATAGTAAAATTTTAAAATTTCTTCATAGCCTTTTCCCTGTTTTGCCATTGCGTAGGCTCCCCACTGGCTCATGCCAACGTTGTGCCCATTTCCAGCGCCAGAAATGACAAAGGTACCATCGGAACTAGCACCGCCACCTCCTCCGCCACTCGCCAGGGTGAGGCTCTGGCTGCCAGCCGACGTAATGGCATAGGGGGCCTCTCCGCTAATCTGTGTCTTGTTTCCCCCATCTCCAATGGTCCATAGGCCTCCAAAACTTGCAAGGGTCTTTCCGCCCTCGTCAACATAGTACGCATTCACTGTTCCTCCACCACTGCCACCCAACTGAAAACGAATGGAGTTCAGACCCAGAATGGTGCGTACATTTTCCTTTTTAAAGTTAAACACTTTGCCATTGTTATCTGTCATTTCAATGGCGTAAACATTCCCCATGGAAGTCAGCTCTTTGATCTTTAGATCTACGATACTGCTACCACAGGAATAGCCTCTCTGCTTTAGTCGGGCCGCCAGTTGAGGTCCTGTGTACGTCACCTTCCAGCGGTAACCGGAGATATTGCTCTCTATGGTCTGCTCATAGGGATCCATGACTCCAACCAAATAGGGCAATGTGGCAGACCAGACATTTTCAACACTCTCCGATGCCCCTCCATTGGAGGCATAGTAGAAGGTTTGGGCAATCTTTCCGCTGTGCCAGGCATAAATACCACTGGTCTCATCCACAGCCCTGTCACTGTTCTCGTTTGCCCGGTTGGTACCATAGTAGACCTGACAGCAGGTGGCATTGCACACATCAAAGTTCTGACTCTTGTGGCGATTACCGGTACCCGAGAGAACATAGCTCTTCGCCGCCACCGCTTGGGCCTTTAGCGCCTCCAAGGGCCAGGAGGCACTCATTTCATAGGGCAAAATTCCCTTGGCATAGTCATCCATATTTACAAAATTGACAACGGTAAGGTTACCTCCACCAATGCGCTCGTACCGAAAGTCCCCATAGTATTTATAGCCTTTAAACCAAGTGACTGTCTTTTCCCCATTTATGCTCATGGGGCGAACCGCCAACAGAGGTGATCCTCCTCCATCAAATTGGAATAAAATTTTTGTAGTTTTTGTCTTTGTCACAGAAATGCCTGAAGATGTGGTTCCCACCACATAGCCGTCCGATAGACCAAGGGCACTTTTCGCCGATTCTGCTTCCCCACTGCTGGCATAGGCTCCAACTCTAGCATAATAAGTTCCAGAGGCCCAAACTGGAAAGCCGCCGTAGGTGGAGGCAGCATTTTTGGCAGCCTCAAAACTGCCATAACTGCCAGGAAGCTGAATGTGATAGCAGCCCACCACCCCACTCACATTTCCAGGATTGCTCTCATAGTAGCTACCACCCTGAAGATAAATATTTTTTGTCTTTAGCATGGAGATCTGGGTTTCATCGGTACTACCTAAGGCAATAAACGTATTGCCCCCATCGTAGTAACCAAAAGAATATCCACTGCCCACACTGTTTTCCAAATTTGCACTGGCTAGAGCTGCACTACTGTGGGCAAGGCCTACCTTAATGGTGCGATTCTCCGCAGCGTAAGCAGAAGTATGGAGAACAAAGACCAGCAGAATAACAAGAATGGGAATCTGATTCCACCGTTTTTTCATAAAAACACCCGATTCTTCAAGAAGTAAATACTGTGCGTTGACACTGCAGAAAACTCTGTGCTATGATAGTCATTAAAATCACTATGATGCTAAACATACATTATAGTACATGCAAGCATATCTTTTCAATGCCTGTTTTTAACAAACAGAAATCCACGTTTGCAATAAACGTGCTTTGGAGGAGAGAGTTATATGAAAAAGTATTCTGTTGGTGTTATCGGTGGCACTGGGATGGTTGGCCAACGCTTTGTCAGCCTTTTGGAGGGGCACCCCTGGTTTTCTCTTAACGTCATTGCAGCCAGTCCTCGTTCTGCTGGCAAAACCTATGAGGAGGCAGTTGGTCCTCGCTGGGCAATGAAAACACCCATGCCACAAGAGGCCAAAGCTTTGGTTGTTCTGGATGCGGAGGCGGACAAAGAACGCATCGCCAGTCAAGTGGATTTTGTTTTTTCCGCTGTTGATATGAAAAAAGAGGAGATCCAAGCCCTAGAAGAAGCCTATGCAAAACTGGAATGTCCAGTTGTATCCAATAACAGCGCTCATCGCTGGACACCTGACGTGCCCATGGTCATTCCTGAAATCAATCCAGAGCACCTGGATGTCCTTGCCGCCCAGAAAAAGCGTCTTGGAACCAACCATGGGTTTATCGCCGTCAAATCAAATTGCTCCATACAAAATTATGCCACGGCACTGACTCCTCTGCGTGAATTTGGCATCGAAAAGGTTCTTGCCTGCACCTATCAGGCTATTTCCGGTGCCGGAAAAACCTTTGCAACTTGGCCTGAAATGGTGGACAATTTGATTCCCCTCATCGGCGGAGAGGAAGAAAAATCCGAAACGGAACCTCTAAAGATTTGGGGAACGGTCAAAAATGGTGTAATTGAGACGGCAAGCAAACCCCAAATTACAGCGCAATGTGTACGGGTACCGGTAAGCGATGGGCATATGGCAGCTGTTTTTGTCAGCTTTGAAAAAAAGCCCTCCCTGGACGAAATCAAAAATATTTGGGCAAACTACCGTGGTCGTGCCCAAGAATTAGAGTTACCTAGTGCACCTAAGCAGTTTCTCAATTATTTTGAGGAGCCCGACCGTCCTCAGACTCGCTTAGATCGTGACAAGGAGGGTGGCATGGCCATTACCCTAGGGCGCCTGCGTCCGGACACCCAGTATGACTATAAATTCATTGGACTTGCCCACAACACTCTGCGTGGGGCTGCCGGAGGTGCCGTCCTCTTGGCCGAGCTGCTCTGTGCAGAAGGCCATATCCCTCATAAATAAGATAAAACCCCCTGACTGGATTAGTCAGGGGGTTTTTATTCTTAGTTTAAAAAGTCTTTCAGCTTTTTAGATCGGCTGGGATGACGCAGCTTGCGCAAAGCCTTCGCCTCAATTTGACGAATGCGCTCTCTGGTAACATTAAACTCCTTGCCCACTTCCTCTAAGGTACGGGTGCGTCCATCCTCAATGCCAAAGCGCAGCTTTAGTACCCGCTCTTCTCTGGGTGTAAGGGTACTTAGTACATCCACAAGTTGCTCTTTCAGCAAGGTAAAGGAAGCTGCCTCTGAGGGCTCCGAGGCATCTTCATCGGGAATAAAGTCACCCAGGTGAGAGTCTTCCTCCTCGCCAATTGGTGTTTCCAGACTGACGGGCTCCTGGGCAATCTTCAAAATTTCACGCACTTTATCCACGGGCATGCCCATTTCTTCCGAAATCTCTTCCGGTGAGGGGTCATGGCCCAGTTCCTGCAATAGCTGGCGAGACACACGAATGACTTTGTTGATTGTCTCCACCATATGCACCGGAATACGAATGGTTCTGGCCTGGTCAGCAATGGCACGGGTAATGGCCTGGCGAATCCACCAAGTGGCATAGGTAGAAAACTTATATCCCTTGGTATAATCAAATTTCTCCACTGCCTTAATAAGACCCAGGTTTCCTTCCTGAATTAGATCTAGAAAAAGCATACCTCTACCGACATAGCGCTTTGCAATAGATACGACAAGGCGTAAGTTGGCTTCCGCCAGGCGCTGCTTTGCGGTATTGCCCCGACGAACCAGCCGCAACAAATCCTTTTCCTCGTCAGGGGAAAGTGTGTGGGCCTCCCCTTCCTCCGTTTGCTGTGCATCTAGTATTTCCTTTGCCTCCGCACCGGCCACCATGGTTTTTGCCAGATTGACCTCTTCATCTGAAGTGAGCAAATTGACTTTTCCAATTTCCTTTAGGTACATGCGCACCGGATCGTCAATTCCAAAGGAATCCACTAAAGTATTGGGATCAACAATTTCTTCCTCCGGAATCTCTTCCAGCTCTTCAATGGGAGGAATGGCTTCTTCTGTCAGATCTGGGAGATAGTCCTCCCCTACCGTTTCAATTCCAAGGTTCTCTAGGGTATCATAAATCTTATCCATCTGTTCGGATTCGAGTTCCAGCTCTTCCAGCACATCCATAAGCTCGGCAGCGGAGAGATTTCCCTTCTTTTTCCCTTTTTCAATGAGGTCCCCCAGCTTTTCAGCTCCCTGTACACCTTCTGTCACCTTTAGGACCTCGATTTTACCGACCTGCATTTTTTCCTCGTTGCTGCGCCGCAGCTGCTCCAGATCCTGCTGTTCCTCTGTCGTTTTCTTTTCAGCCATATCAAACATCTCCCATGCCTTTGATTTTCTTTAGTGCTTCCTGAACCATCCGAAGAGAATCATCGCTCTCTTCCCCTGCTTTTGAAATTGCTTCCCGCTCTACGGTGTGCCAGTACTCCTGTAGCGCTTGTTTCCCACGATGGAGGGCTTCTGGCTTTGCCAGAACCGCCGCCAAATGGGAGAGCTCATCTGGGCTAAGCTCTTCGGCCAGCGCCCCAAGTTTTATGGAGAGCTGCTCCTTGTGGCGACGAAGGATCAGCTCAAATATCTTTCCTAAAAACGGAGAGGAAAAGCGTTCCGATTGGATTTGCCCTGCCTCTTCCAGTAAACTCTCATCTAACATAAGTAGGCGCACAATACCCTCTTCCGCACGAGCCGAGCGCATATTTTCATAGCGCAACTCGCGAAATTTGGGCTGCACCAACTGAGTTGGCAAATGGTCTTTTCTTGCTTGCTTTTGCTTCTCTTTCTTTGCCTTTCGTTGAAAGGCTCGCTGAATCTCCTGCAAAATGGCGGCTTTATCTACGCCAGCTGCCTCGGCGACACGCCCAGCATATACTTCCCGCTCCACTGGGCTAGCCAAGGTAGAAAGGCTCTCTGCCGCCTCTCTGGCAAAGGAAATCTTTTGGCTATCTTCATTCAGGTTGTACTTGCCCTGAATTTGAGCCAGTAAAAATTCAATGTGATCCTCGGACTGATCCATCAGCTGAGCAAAGCGATCACGTCCAAAGTTTTTGATATATTCGTCCGGATCTTTTGCGCCTGTCATTTGCAACACTTTAACCTTTAACCCTGCCTTTTCCAACAGCGGAATGGCCCGTTTTGCCGCAGCCATACCGGCTTCGTCCGCATCATAGGCAATCAAAACCTCCTGGGTAAAACGAGAGAGGTGTCGAGCGTGTTGGGGTGTAAATGCGGTGCCAAGGCTGGCTACTGCGCAGTCAAACCCCGCTTGATAGAGGGCGATTGTGTCCATGTATCCCTCCGTCAGCACAATGCGACCCAGTTTTGTGTTCTTTGCCAGATTAAGAGCAAAGAGATTTTGACTTTTATTAAAGATCATACTATCGGGTGAATTGAGGTATTTGGGGGTTCCCTCCCCCAAAATGCGACCGCCAAAGCCGATCACATCGCCCCGCAGATCAATAATCGGAAACATAACACGGCCACGAAAGCGATCGTAAATACGCCCTTTTTGTCCGCTAACCGCCAACCCAGCCTCAATCAATTCACTTTTTTCATAGCCCAGGGCTCCCATGGCAGAGAGAAGGCCATCCCAACTGTCCGGTGCAAAGCCCAGGCCAAATCGAGTAATGGTGGCTTTCGTCAGTCCTCTGCTTTGAAGATAGGCAAGACCAGCCTCTCCGGCCTGTTCATAGAGTTTCCCATGAAAGAAACGGGCAGCGTCCTTACTCAACTGAAGCAGTCGTGCACGGCGCTTGCGAGATTGGTCGTTTCCCTCCTCAGGAAATTCCATTCCCACCCGTTTCGCCAGCAGACGAACCGCCTCTGGGTAGGGCAAATTTTCGACTGCCATCACAAAGGAAATCACTCCACCACCCTTGGAACAGCCAAAGCAGTGGTACATCTGTCGATCCGCCAAAACATGAAAGGAAGGAGTTCTCTCGCCATGAAAGGGACATAGTCCCCAGTAGCTGCCCCCTTTTAGGCTTAAGCTTACATAGTCAGAGATCACATCGACAATATCACAGCGTGCAAGTAGCTCGTCAATAAACTGGGATGGGATTGCCATGTTCGACTCCTTCCATAGTTGTCCCTTACTTCACGGACCAAGCCAGGGGAATGAATGCGTGGCTATACTTTTCAATGGCAAATTTATCGGTCATACCCGCAATATAGTCACAAATGGCCCGATTCTCCCCTTCTCGCTCCCGGATGTTCTGAAAATCTGCGGGAAGTTCATCTGGATATTTCTGATAGTGGAAAAACAGTTGCCGAATGACGGTCTGTGCCTTATGCTCTTCCCCTTTTGCCAAAGGATTTCGGTATACTGCCTCAAACATAAATTCCCGCAGCTGAGACATGGCCTTTGCCGCCTGGGGCGACTGGCGGATCCGGTCTTTTCCCTGGCTATTTAAAATAATGTCCTCAACCAGGGCATTGATTCGACTGCTATGATCAAATCCCAACAGTTGGGAGACATCCAGGGGAATATCCATGGGGTAAATAATCTCTCCACGTATGGCATCATCGATATCGTGATTGATATAGGCGATGCGGTCGGCAAAGCGCACCACTTCCCCCTCTAGGGTGTTCGGCATGTCCTTTCCCGTATGGCACAGGATGCCATCTCTCACCTCATAGGACAAATTCAGTCCGTCACCATTGTTCTCCAGCTTATCCACAACCCGGAGGGACTGGGTATTATGATGAAACCCTTCCGCTAAAATGGCATCCAGCACCCGCTCACCTGCATGACCGAAGGGGGTATGCCCCAAATCATGGCCAAGGGCAATGGCTTCCGTCAAATCTTCGTTAAGGCGAAGGCCTCTGGCAATGGTGCGTGCAATGCGGGTAACTTCCAAAGTATGGGTCATTCTGGTACGGTAATGATCCCCCTCTGGCTGAAGAAAAACCTGGGTCTTGTGCATCAGTCGCCGAAAGGACTTTGAGTGGGTGATGCGATCCGTATCACGCTGAAAACAAGTCCGAATGGAGCAGGGCTCCACCTCTCGCTCTCTTCCTCGGCTGTCATCGGAAAAACAAGCAAATGGAGAAAGCGATTGATGCTCCAGTGCCTCCGTCTGTTCCCGAATGGTCATCGAACATCCCTCTCCTCTCCATTTGTTCTGCAAGTTCACTATGGTCTATGATTTCTCCATAACTATATACGCATTGAATCCTAAAACTCCTGCAAAATAGTCTGAAATTTTTTAAACAATAGAAAAACTTTCTTT
>JBHAQX010000057.1:0-3088 GCA_041830595.1 Evtepia sp. | reverse complement strand
TTGGAACTGGGCACAGGCTTAGAGGAAGCACCTAAAAGTATCTATTGATAGGATTGTCGGAACGTGGAAAGCCGGGAACGTATGAAACAAGCTATTGCAAGTCGTTGGGCGGGAAAGTCGGTTTTATCCGATATAACCGCACTTAATCCTGGTGAGAGTAGGGGCATAGTACCGATGAAGCGGTGATAACAAGCCGTGGAGGGATAGCCCCAAGTCGAGTTTAGAAACAAAATCTGAAAACACAGTAAACACAGCTTCGAGTATGACAAAGAAAATCCTAACCGAAAGGGGTGGGTGCCTGTGTTGACTTCGGAGCAGCAAAAGCACAAACCGAAACAAAGCAAAATCCGCTATACGGAGCATTACGACCTGCAAAGCACTTTTGACGGTCTGTATGCTGATAGTCTGAATGGCAAAACATTTCAGAACCTTATGAGCCTAATTGCGAGTGAGGAAAATATCAAACTGGCATACCGAACAATCAAGGGCAATAAGGGCAGTGGTACTCCCAGCGTGGATAAGCGGACAATCAAAGCCCTTACTACACTTCGTGAGGAACAATTCGTCTAGCTTATTCAAAAACAGTTCAGTTGGTATACTCCCCGCCCGGTTAAGCGGGTGGAAATCCCAAAGCCCAACAGAAAAACAAGACCGTTAGATATCCCCACAATCATTGACCACATGGTACAGCAATGTATTTTACCGGTGCTTGAACCAATCTGTGAAGCAAAATTTCATGAGCGTTCCAACGGTTTCCGTCCGAACCGCTCTACGGAACACGCCATAGCACAATGCTGTCGGCTCATGCAGATACAGCACCTACATTATGCGGTTGACATCGACATTCGCGGCTTCTTTGATAATGTCAATCACGGAAAGCGATTAAGGCAGATGTGGGGAATAGGAATCCGGGATAAAAAGCTGTTGTGTATCGTCAAGCAGATGTTAAAGGCACAGGTGGTGCTTCCAGACGGAACGAGGATAACCCCAACCAAAGGAACACTACAGGGCGGTATTTTGTCGCCGCTACTTTCCAACATTGTGCTAAATGAGCTTGATTGGTAGGTGACTTCCCAATGGGAGGAAATGCCTACCATTACGATTACAAAATCCGGCAGAACGCCCACGGTACGGACATTAAAAGCCATACCTACCGGGCATTACGCCGGAGTAATCTCAAAGAAATGTATATCGTGAGATACGTCGATGACTTCAAAATCTTCTGCCGGAGCTGACAAGACGCTGAAAAGGCGTTTGAAGCAATACGCTTATGGCTAAAAGACCGGCTTGGACTGGAAATCAGCCAGGAAAAGTCTAAAGTCATCAATCTAAAACAACGCTACTCGGAGTTTTTGGGATTTAAGATGAAAGTCTATCCCAAAGTAAAAAAGTATGTAGTCTGCTCACACATGAGCGCCAAAGCCATAAAACACGCAAAGGAGAAAATATCCACCGCTATTCGGGCGATACAAAATCCGGCAGATGACCGGGCGCAGTATATTGCCATTCAGCAATACGATTCAGTAGTTGCCGGACTTCACAATTATTATCGTCTGGCAACACACATCAGCGTGGATTTTCCGAAGCTGTCCCAAGGGCTGAAATTGCAAATGAGAAACAGACTGCGGGAACTCACTCCTAAAGGAAAACTGGAACGTGGATTTATCAAGGAACGGTATGGAAAGAGTAAACAGCTAAGGTTTTTGAACGGACACCCTCTCATTCCAATGGGATATGTCCGAACAAGGGACGCCCAACACAAAAAGAAATCCGTCAATCGGTATACGCTTGGAGGGACGGGCAGAAATCCATAAAAATCTCGGTATCAATACTGATACGATGATATGGCTCATGCAAAACCCTGTGTTGGATAAAACGATTGAGTTTGCAGACAACCGAATTTCCCTGTTTGAGGCTCAATATGGGCGATGCGCCATTACTGGCACTGACCTTATGCCATATTACATTCGCTGTCACCATAAAACGCAGCTTGAAAATGGCGGTATAGATGAATACAGCAATCTTGTCCTTGTGATCGAAGTGGTACATATCTTAATCCATGCTACCTTGCAAGAAACAATCCAGAAGCACCTCAAGGAACTCCAACTGAACAAAAAGCAACTGGAAAAACTGAATAAACTGCGAAAATAGCGGGAATGCCTGTAATCGCATAATCAATCTTTTAACGCTGTAACGAAGTGTGTAAGTTGTGTTTGAAACGCAAGAAATCTAAACTCGATGGAACGCCGTGTGAGGGGAAACTCTCATGCACGGCGTGGAGCGGGGAAAAATCTGGCGATTACTTCAAAGGATTG
The DNA here is from genome assembly GCA_041830595.1 of Evtepia sp. Classification (GTDB taxonomy): domain Bacteria; phylum Bacillota; class Clostridia; order Oscillospirales; family Oscillospiraceae; genus Evtepia. The sequence goes on along the minus strand of JBHAQX010000057.1, from coordinate 773 downwards.
CCTATCGCTATCTGGAGCTAATGCTCATAGTCAATAAAGAAGCAGATAACAAAACAACAGGCAGAAGGCCTCGCTATTCCGAAATATAGAGGCTGGAGAGATAGAATTATTCGCATTTCTATGTTATACTATCAGCGGCATCTGGCAAATCAAGATTATTGGATGTAGCCAATGATGCGGCGAATTATCTGTTCGGTACAGTTCCGCAACTGACAACAATCCGTATCGAGTAAAAAGACGTTCTGTGCAGCAGGTGGTCAGAAACTTTACCGTCGTGGTGAAAAAATGGTGACAAATAAATAGAAATTGTTGAATTCACCCGCTATTTTTAGTTATAAAAGGAGATGTCTGATATGGATATAACTAAGAAACAGTTTAGTTCCTATATGATAGCCGCGTTTTCTATTGCGTGGTCTCTTCAGATTATTGCAAGTATTTTTGCTTTGAGAGGGAATCCGACTGCATTTCAGCTTCTGCTCTCGGTGACTATGTTCGCACCCTTTGCGGCAACGATCGTGGCACGTATCCCGTTAAAATGTATGGGCTGGAAGCTAAGGCTTAAAGGTAAAGTGCGATACATATTTGTTGCCCTTTGGCTGAATTCAGTTTTGATGGTACTTGGGACAGGTCTTTTCTTTTTGATCTTCCCGAAATCCTTTGATTCAGAACTTACTTTTTTTACCGCCACACTTATTGCCCAGGTAGGTGAGCAAGCTGTGGAACAACTTGCGGCTCAGGGGCTTACCGTACAGATGTATCTGATTATAAGTGCC
>JBHAQX010000056.1:0-10084 GCA_041830595.1 Evtepia sp. | reverse complement strand
GGGTCTGCTCCTTGATATTTCCCCACGTATTTTGGAGAAGGTACTCTACTTTGCCTCCTATATTGTGACTGACCCCGGTTATGCTCCTTTGGCAAAGAATCAGATTCTTTCCGAAAAGGAATACCGGGACATGCGGGAGAAGTATGAGGATGACTTTGAGGCGGGTATGGGTGCAGAGGCTGTGCGCAAGCTGCTCAGTGATATCGACCTAGAGAGTCTGTCCGTCCAGCTGCGGGAAGAACTGCAGACGGCTTCCGGACAGAAAAAGGCTCGTATTGTAAAGCGCCTGGAAGTGGTGGATGCCTTTCGTTCCTCTGGCAACCGTCCTGAGTGGATGATTATTGACGTATTGCCGGTGATTCCTCCAGAACTGCGCCCCATGGTGCAGTTGGATGGCGGGCGCTTTGCCACCTCGGATCTGAATGACCTTTATCGAAGAGTCATCAACCGAAACAATCGTCTTAAGCGCCTGATTGCACTCAACGCTCCTGATATCATTGTGCGCAATGAGAAGCGTATGCTCCAAGAGGCCGTGGATGCGCTCATTGACAACGGCCGTCGTGGTCGTGCAGTTACCGGAGCAAATAACCGTGCTCTCAAGTCTCTTTCCGATATGCTCAAGGGTAAGCAGGGCCGCTTCCGCCAGAACCTTCTGGGTAAGCGTGTAGACTACTCCGGCCGATCGGTTATCGTGGTCGGCCCGGAACTGAAAATTTACCAGTGCGGTCTGCCCAAAGAGATGGCCATTGAGCTCTTCCGTCCTTTTGTTATGAAGAAGCTGGTGGAGGACGGCCTAGCCAACAACATTAAGTCCGCCAAAAAGATGGTAGATCGTGGTCGGGCCGAAGTGTGGGACGCCCTTGATTTTATCATCAAGGAACATCCTGTTATGCTAAACCGTGCGCCCACCCTGCATAGACTGGGCATTCAGGCCTTTGAGCCTGTGCTGGTTGAGGGTCGTGCGATTAAGCTGCATCCTCTGGTATGTACCGCCTTTAACGCCGACTTTGACGGCGACCAGATGGCGGTCCATGTTCCCCTTTCCGCAGAGGCCCAGGCAGAGTCTCGCATCCTTATGCTCTCGGCCAACAACCTGCTCAGACCCCAGGATGGCGCCCCCGTTACCGTGCCCACCCAGGACATGGTGTTGGGCTCCTACTACCTGACCTATGAGCGGGATTTGCCCAACGATCCTGCTTTCACCTATGAAAGTGCTGCCGAGGCTATGGAGGCTTTGAAGGCCGGCGAAATTGAGCTGAGCAGCCACATTTGGGTGAAGGGCACGGGTCCAGAGGGACATTTCAGAAATATTCCGACCAATGCTGTTATGGCCAAGGAAGCGGTGGAACAGGGAGGAGACCCCAAAGAGGTACTCCATGCCTTCTCCAGCGTAGAAGAGGCCCGTCTGGCCTATGACGAGGGTGAGCTTGACCTTCATGTGCCCATCTTGGTTCGCATGAGTCGTGAAGTGAATGGGCAGCTGTGCCACCGTTTGGTGCGGACAACGGTGGGCCGCCTGATCTTTAATGAGGATATTCCCCAGGATCTGGGCTTTGTCAACCGAGAAGACCCGGTGGAGATGTTTGAGCCAGAGATCAACTTTGTCACCGGCAAGCGGCAGTTGGGCAAGATTATTGATAAGTGCATCAGTAAGCATGGCTTTACCGTGTCCGCCGATGTGTTGGATATTATTAAGACCCGTGGCTATCATTACTCCACTCGTGGTTCTCTCACTGTTTCCATCTATGACATGACTGTGCCGGAGAAGAAGTATGAGCTGATTGCCGAGACAGAGCAAGAAATTGTGAAGATCGAGCGTAAGTTTAAGCGTGGTCTGCTCACCGATGAGGAACGCTACCGCCTGGTTGTTAAGGCTTGGGAGCAAACCACAAAGGACGTAACGGAAGCCCTCCAGGCCAATCTGGACCGATACAACCCCATCTTCATGATGGCCGACTCCGGTGCCCGTGGTAGCATGGCCCAGATTCGTCAGCTGGCAGGTATGCGTGGTCTGATGGCCGATACCTCTGGCCGTGCCATCGAGATTCCCATTAAGGCCAACTTCCGTGAGGGCCTTTCTGTTCTGGAATACTTCATCTCATCCAGAGGTGCCCGTAAGGGTCTGGCTGATACCGCTTTGCGTACGGCGGACTCCGGTTATCTAACCCGCCGTCTGGTTGACGTCTCTCAGGAAGTCATCATTCGTGAGAAGGACTGTGGCACGGATGAGGGCATTACCATTAGTGAAATCAGCGAAAATGGCCAGGTGATTGAGACTTTTGGCGAGCGCCTAAAGGGCCGCTATGCGGTCAATGATATTGTAGATCCCAAGACAGGGGAAGTGCTCATTAGCAAGGACACCATGCTAAAGACCTCCCATGCCCAGCTTTTGGAGGATCACGGTATTTTTGAAGTTGAGATTCGTTCTGTGCTGACCTGCCACGCCAGAAGCGGCGTGTGCTCCAAGTGCTATGGTGTGAACCTTGCCATCGGCGAGCCTGTGGGTGAGGGCGAGGCAGTTGGTATCATTGCAGCCCAGTCCATCGGTGAACCGGGCACCCAGCTTACCATGCGTACCTTCCACACCGGCGGTGTTGCCGGAGGCGATATCACCCAGGGTCTGCCCCGTGTTGAGGAACTCTTTGAGGCAAGAAAGCCCAAGAAGATGGCCCAGCTGGCAGACATTACCGGTGAAGTCACCTTGGAGGAGAGCAAGCGCTCGAATATCTGCAATGTGACCATCACCGCCCAGGACGGAGAGGTCGTGAGCTACGCTCTGCCTTACAGTTCGGGTATCCGTGTTAAAACGGGAGACATTGCCCAGAAGGGTGATCAGATTTCCGAGGGTGCTCTGTCACCCCACGAGGTGTTGCGTATTCGTGGTATTTCTGCCGTGCATAACTACCTGATTCAGGAAGTGCAGAAGCCCTATCGCCAGCAGGGCGTTGATATCAACGACAAGCATATTGAGATCATTGTACGTCAGATGATGCGCAAGGTGCGCATTGAAGATCCGGGAGACTCCAATCTCCTGTCTGGCTCTACTGTGGAGTATTTGGACTATGTGGATGCGAAGGAGGCTGTGCAGGCAAGAATCAACGCCGGAGAGACCAATGACGGCCTTGAGCTGCGTCTGCCCGTGGCCACCAGACTGCTGATGGGTATTACCAAGGCAGCCCTGGCAACGGAGTCCTTCCTATCGGCGGCATCCTTCCAGGAGACCACCAAGGTACTCACAGAGGCAGCCATCAAGGGAAAAGTGGACCACCTGTTGGGCCTGAAGGAAAACGTAATTATCGGCAAGCTGATTCCTGCAGGTTCCGGTCTTGCGATGTATCGCCATCGTCCCAAGTCGGAGCAGCTTGAAGGCGAAGAGGGGTTTGAGAGCCCCTATGAGGCTGTGGCTGTTGCTGTGTCCGAGATGACAATGGAGCAGGATGTCGTATCGGAAGAGCCGATTTTGGACGACGAGCTTTTATAAGCTCCCCACCTTTTTAAGCAAAGGCCGCCGCAGTGAATGGTACTGCGGCGGCCTGTTTTTTTAAAAGAAGAAAGGAAAGAGTCCTTTTCTTTTTTTGAAAGCTTAGGTATACTAAAGAGGATGACAAAAGCAGAGCTTGGGAGGATGCCCCTATGGATCAAATAACAGAGATCAAAAAACAGTTGGAGACGTTGTGTCCGAATATGGAACTACGGGTGAATGAGCCTATGAGTCGGCACACCAGTTTTCGGATTGGGGGACCGGCCTCTCTTATGGCTTTGGCAAAAAACAGGGACGAGGCATCCCTTTGCCTTATCGCAGCAAAAAAGCTAGGTGTGGAGTCCTTGGTGCTAGGCAAAGGGTCCAATATACTGGTTGGGGATGCAGGATATCCAGGGTTTGTCATCAAATGCTGTATGGAGGAACTCTCTCTTATGGAGGAGACCATTCTCTATGTGGGCAGTGGAGCCAGCTTGGCCCAAGCTGCAGTATTTGCCATGGAGCAAGGACTTAGTGGCATGGAGTTTGCCCATGGGATTCCCGGCTCACTAGGGGGCGGGGTCTATATGAATGCAGGTGCCTACGAGGGGGAGATGAGCCAGATTCTTCTCTGGGTGGACTGCATCAAGGAAGATGGACAGGTGGAGCGCCTAGAGGGAGCGGAACTGGGCCTTGGATATCGCTCCAGCATATTTCAAGAGGGAGGGCGGCTGATTTTGGGTGCCGCATTGCAGCTAAAGCCGGGGAATCCCCAGGAGATTAAGGCCTTGATGATGGAGCTAATGGAGCGGCGCAGAGCAAAGCAGCCCTTAGAGTTTCCCAGTGCGGGCAGTACCTTTAAGCGGCCACCTGGGCATTTTGCAGGGGCTTTGATTGAGGGCTGTGGTCTGAAAGGTGCTCGGATAGGGGGTGCCCAAGTGTCGGATAAACATGCTGGCTTCGTCGTGAACACAGGCAGTGCCACGTGCAAAGATGTACTGGCCCTCATGGGTCTGGTGCAGGAAAAGGTTTGGGAAACATATTCAGTGAAGCTAGAGCCGGAAGTGCGTCTTCTCGCTTGTCAGCTATAGCCAGGGGAGGAGGTATTGTATGGCTGGTCATCTTTTTTTAAGTGTTGACCGAAATAACCAGATGGACAAAGGGGGCGCAGGGTTGTTTGCCTTCTCTAGTGTTGCCGAGGCGGATGCCCATCTGCGGAACTGGCTTGAAACATCCTGTGGACTGGAATGCTACTGTGGTCCCCAGGAGGAGCAGCGGCTGTGTGAGGAGCATGGAGGGGAGTTACCGGAACTCTCTTTTGCCTGCCCAAAGGTGGAAACCCCTTCTGACCTGGAAGCGTACAATGGGTATCATGCCTTCGGGTTTGGGGGAGCAATCAGCCTTTTTGTCATGCCAGTTTATGATGAAGAGAGTGCCAGGCGCTTTCGCATAGAGGTAACCCGTGCCTTTGAGCTAGACAAAATCTTCTCAGAAGAGGCGGATGAGATGATTGCGATGTTGGAAACATTGGAACAATCCTTTCGGGAGTCCCTGGATTGGTCGCTCGCGCTGGAACAGGTCAATACCCTGCTTTGCAATGAGGGATTGCTTTTATTTTAGTTGAGAATAAAAAGATGACAAGGAATAAACCTTGTCATCTTTTTATTGTTTAAAAATCAATAGATTTAAAGACTCATAGGGGTAGGAACACCACGATTGTAGAGATAAATCCGACCTTTTCCCTCCCGCTTTGAGGCATACATGGCCTGGTCTGCTTTTCGAATGAGTGCACCGGTCTGTGTGGCATCTTGGGGAAAAACACTAATACCAATAGAGGCACCCACGCTTGCAGAACCAACGCTGAGAGGAAAGGTCTGTTGAAATGTTTCTTGCAAAAAGGTGCAGACTTGCTCGACATTTCCGGGAGTGCTCTTATCTACAAAGATAACAAACTCATCACCACCATAGCGATAGCTATGTCCCTGGGTGTAAGGAGAAGCTTGCAAGATACCTCCAATGGTGCTAAGCAGTTCATCGCCCACCTTGTGGCCAAAGGTGTCATTGACCTTTTTAAAACCGTCCAGATCAAAAAAAATGAGGTGAAAGTGTGTAGAAGGATCATCCGACTTTAGCAAGCGAGCATCGATATTTTGGGATAGGGCATAGCGGTTTGGAAGCATCGTCAAATAATCCCGCTCGGCCATTGTTCGTATGATCTCTTTGTTGCGTTTGTTCTCTGTAATGTCTACACTGCTAATGACATGGGCCATACGCCCGTCATACCAAGGAAAGGCAGCACTAAAGACACGAAACCAGGAGCCATCAAAGGGGCGCTGGTATTCCCAATTAAACACCTTGCTCGGCTTTCCGTCCTCATCTAAAAGCTTTGGGCGAGGGCAAATCGCACACTCCTCATTCTTGTCGTCATAGAGGACCTGCCAGCATGGCTTCCCAAGCAGACCAGACACATCTCCATAGGGAGCAGCCATGCTGCGGTTGAGGTAGAGTATCTCATGGGTATCAAAGTCATTGACATAGACATCAATTCCCATGTTATCTAAAATGCCCTCAAGGCTAGCCTGGGAATTTTCTACCTGCTTTTGGTAAAACTGCAGTTCAATATAGTTGGCCACAATGGTAAGGGCCGAGCAGGCAAAGCGAGTATTCATCTCGGCCGTGGAATGGCGGCGGTCAAGCTGGCTGATCTTAGTTTGCTCTGTGGTGACTTGACTACGGCGGTCAACAATACCCACCATGGATATCATGTTCCTGTCTTTCCCAAAGATAGGAATAAAAACCAGGCTCTTTGCCTGAAAGAGCTGTCCGAGCGCCAACTCTAGGGCAGAGCGGGGTGGGGCTTGGTCATAAAAAGACAGAGAAGAAATTTGTTTTAAGGCATGAAACTGCTCTTCACCCAGTTCTTCCTGCAACAAAATGCTTTGCTGCAAATGGTCATTTTTGTAGCGTTCATAAGAGGCTTGCAAGTGAAAGACATTGTTGTAATTGGCTGTATAAACAAAACCACAGCCAAAATCAAAGCTATGGCAAAGATCTTTTAAAATATCAGGCAGCATCTCGCTGATATCCCTGTCTACACGAAGCTTATCGACAAAATGAAGCCAGTATTGGAGAGTATGTTCCATTGCACACATCCTATCTATTCTCTCAAACTCCAAAAAAGGCATACGTTATCCAGGATTATACAATGAATTTTGTGTAAAATCAAGAAATAAGTGAATGAATGCAGGGCAAAATGGAAAAAAATACAGAGGGCTTCGTTCCCCTAACAGGAATGAAGCCCTCTCTTTGCTTAGAGTAGAATAATGCCTGCATCTCGGCAAGCGCTTATGGTATGAGGATCCCAGATAGAGGCCTGTACTTCACCAATATGGGCCTTACCTAACAGGAACATGGAAAGGCGTGACTGACCAATGCCTCCCCCTATGGTTAAGGGCAGTTCTCCTGCCAAAAGCATTTTGTGAAAAGTCAGCTCTCTTCGGTCGTCACAGCCACTGGTGCGCAGCTGTTGATCCAAAGCGGACGGATCCACTCGGATACCCATGGAAGAGAGCTCCATGGCCTGTCCGAGGACAGAATCCCAAACCAGCAGATCACCATTCATGGTCCAATCATCGTAGTCCGGTGCCCTACCATCGTGAGGCTTGCCCGAAGCTAAGGCGCCGCCGATTTGCATCAGGAATGTGGCGGGGTGCTCCTTTACATAGGCGTTCTCACGTTCTTTGCCACTTAAGTTGGGGTATAAGTCCTCCAGCTCTTGGGATGTGACAAAGGTGATTTCTTCCCCAACTAGAGGAAGGGCGGTCAGCTGGGGATAGACAGAGCGCAGGGTGCTTTGGGTGTTGTAGATGGCTTTCCAAATGTCCCTTACGGTGGATTTCAGATAGTCAATGGTTCGATCTCTGGGAGCAATGACCTTTTCCCAGTCCCACTGGTCTACATAGACGGAGTGCAGGTTATCCAGTTCTTCATCCCGACGGATAGCGTTCATATCCGTACAAAGGCCTTCGCCTACCGAAAACTGATAGCGGTAGAGGGCCATACGTTTCCACTTGGCCAGAGAGTGTACCACCTGGGCATCGCGCTGAGCCGCGGGAACATCAAAGGAAACGGCCCGCTCAATACCATTCAGGTCGTCATTCAGACCGGAAGAAGCCTCAACAAACAGTGGGGCAGAGACCCGACGCAGATGAAGACCACCGCATAGGCTGTCTTCAAACAGGCGCTTTAAAAGGCTGATGGCCTTTTGTGTGTCATACAAGTTAAGAATGGGTACATAACTGGGTGGTATATACGATATTCCCATGGGAAACACTCCTTTAAGTTGTGAGTAGCGCAGAGAAAAGAAGCATGCCAGAAAAATGTGACTCCTTCTGTTTAGCCGTGGTAGAGCTTGCTGGTCTCATATTTTGCTTCGCAGGTCAGGTGCACCCCAAGCCTGCGGAAGCTGTCCTCATCGGCTTCTGAGAGAATCACCGTGGAATGCACCTCGGATCCCCGAAGTTTTTGCAGCTGGTCTCGAGCGAGCTTTGCTCTGGGGTCAGTCACAGCACAAATAGACAGAGCCACAAGTAGTTCATCAATGTGCAAGAGAGGATTCTTATTGCCCAGAACATTGACCTTAAGCTCTTGCACCGGTTCAATGACCTCAGGAGCAATGAGATGGACTTCATCACCAATTCCACCTAGATGCTTCAGTGCGTTGAGTAGAAGGGCAGAGGCAGCGCCTAAGAGTTCCGAGGTTTTACCGGTTAGAATCGTGCCGTCCGGTAGCTCGATGGCTGCCGCCGGTGCCCCGGTCTGCTGGGCAACCTGAAGAGCGGGTCCTACTACGCTGCGGCTGAGGGTAGTCAGATTCAGTTCCTTCATTAAGAGCTCAATGCGATAGACTTCTCGGCCATCGGACAGCCCCCGTCGCTGGCGGTAAAGCTCCTGGTAATAGCGGCGCAGGATTTCATTTTTGGCTGCGTCGCAAACCGCATCTTCATTGATGATGCAGAAGCCAGTCATATTGACGCCCATATCCGTGGGAGACTGATAGGGAGAAGCGCCTAAAATGCCCTCGAACATGGTTCGAAGCACGGGGAAAATTTCGATATCCCGATTATAGTTAACGGTAGTTTCCCCATAGGCCTCCAGATGGTAAGGATCAATCATATTCATGTCATTGAGATCCGCTGTAGCTGCTTCATAGGCCAGGTTAACGGGGTGGCGCAGGGGAAGATTCCAAACGGGAAACGTCTCATATTTGGCGTAGCCGGCCTGAATGCCCCGCTGGTGCTCATGATAGAGCTGGGACAAACAGACGGCCATTTTACCGCTGCCAGGCCCTGGTGCAGTGACTACGATGAGGGAGTTCTTGGTCTCCACAAAATCGTTACGGCCATAGCCCTCTTGGCTTACAATGCGGGAGATATCATAGGGATAGCCCTCAATGGGGTAATGGCGGTAAACCCGCAGGCCCAAGTTCTCCAACTGGCGACGAAACAGCTCGGCAGAAGGCTGACCAGAGCAACGGGTTAGGACAACGCTGCCCACATAAAGGCCAAAGCTACGGAAGGCATCAATCAGCCTTAGGGTATCGGTGGTATAGGAGATGCCAAGGTCATTGCGGATCTTATTTTTTTCGATATCCTCCGCTGAGACAGTGATAATAATCTCTACCTGTTCACGCAGCTGAAGAAGCATTTTAATCTTAGAGTCTGGCTCAAAACCAGGTAGCACCCGGGAAGCGTGGCAGTCGTCAAAAAGCTTTCCACCAAACTCTAGGTAAAGCTTTCCTCCAAAGCTCTCCACACGCTCACAGATTTTTTCAGATTGCATGGACAGATACTTTGCATTATCGAAGCCAATTTTCTGCATGATACAGTTCTACTCCTTTTCTTATCCACACACAGCCTAGCCTACTTTTAAGAGGCATTCCCAGGTCAGACAAGTCTTTCATCATTAAAATATAAATATACAAAAGCGCTGTCGGATTGTCAAGGGAAGGGGAAGGAATCCCAAAATAAATAGCAAAAGCAACAAAAACAGACTGAAAACCATATATGACTAGTAGGTTTGTAGATAAAAGAGGTCTATGTCTTGTCAGAGGAGGAAATACATGCTATAATGACATCATAAATCCTCTGGCATTAGTGTAACAGGAGGGTTTGGCCATACAAACATTTTTATCAAAAATTGCAGACATCCAACGGATGCCTGCTTAAGGAGATCATATGTTAGAGCTCAAAGCAATTACCTATTAGGTAGAAGACGATGCCGGGCAGATGGATATTCTCCATGGCGTTGACCTGAAGGTGGAGACAAATAAATTTGTAGTAATCACCGGGCCAAATGGCGGGGGAAAGACTACCTTGGCTAAGATCATCATGGGCATTGTCCAGCCCACCGGCGGGCAGATGCTTTGGAACGGAACCGATATCACACACATGGATCTGGCTCAGCGTGCAAAGCTGGGCATCAGCTATGGCTTTCAGCAGCCGCCACGATTTAAGGGACTTAAAGTGCGGGATGTTCTGGGCATTGCTGCGGGCAATCGCAACTTGCCCCGAGACATTTGTTGTCAGTATCTAAACCAAGTGGGACTGTGTGCAGCGGATTATG
>JBHAQX010000055.1:0-4076 GCA_041830595.1 Evtepia sp. | reverse complement strand
AGGCATTGTCTCTCACCTCCTGGGCGGTTACGTCTTTGCGGCTCTGGATATAGGCCATCGCCCGGGCCGCCTCCGCCGGGTTTTGAGGCAGCCCCAACAGCATGGAGCCATGGGCTTTTCCCTCAATCTCTCGGGTGTCCGCTCCTAAAATATTCACCTTAATCCCTAAGTCCATGGCCAGAGATGCAATTAAAGGTTCATAGGCGGTTCCACCGTTAAACACCACACGGATCACCTTGCTGCCCTGTAATTCAGGGATCTCCCCCACAGCGCCATCTTCATGTTGGGGCAGAATAAGCTGCCTGGCAATGTCACTCTGGGGCTTAGTAAATACCTCACTGACATGGCCAATCTCTACGATCTGGCTCTTGTCAATGACCGCCACTCTATGGCATATCTGCTCAATAACCTTCATCTCATGGGTAATTACTACGACAGTGACGCCCATTTTTTGGTTGATCTCCTGAATCAGGGCCAAAATGGACCTTGTGGTGTTGGGATCCAGTGCAGAGGTCGCCTCATCGCAGAGGAGCACTTTGGGGTTATTGGCCACGGCACGGGCGATAGCCACACGCTGTTTCTGCCCTCCGGAGAGCTGGGCGGGATAGGCCTTGGCCCTATCGGAAAGGCCTACCAGGTCCAAAAGCTCCATGCCTCTTGCCACCATCTGCTTCCGCGGCATTTTTTGTAGCTCCAGGGGAAAGCAGATATTGTCCAGAACTGTACGCTGCATCATTAGGTTAAATCCCTGGAAAATCATGCCGATGGACTGGCGTGCCCGGCGTAGCTGAGGCCCACGCAGATTCATCAATTCCTGCCCGTCTACCATCACGCTGCCTGCTGTTGGTTTTTCCAGCAGATTGATGCAGCGCACAAGGGTACTCTTTCCTGCACCGGATAGGCCAATAATGCCGAAGATTTCTCCGGATTCAATATTTAAGTTGATATCATTGAGAGCAGTAATCGCCCCCTGGCCATGTCCAAAGGTTTTGGTCATAGACTTAATTTGAATGAGCGCAGCCATAGTTGGAATCCTCCCTAATACGCAAAAAAACGCCCAGGATGAAGCAGAGTTCATCAAGGACGACCTAAGATCGTGTTACCACCTTGTTTCACGATATTCTCACAAATATCGCCTTACGGAGTACCAACATACCCCTGCGCTATGACGGGCGCCCACCCGACGTGACCTAAGGCAGTGCCCTCGACCCCGTAGCTCCAAGACCATGTTCAAAGGTCCCTTCTGTACCCCTTTTCAGCAACCGGGGCTCTCTGAGACATATCTAACCTTCTACTCTTCTCTTCATCGCTTTTTTCGGTGTTCAGTTTTTATGCTTACGATGTTACCCTAATCATGCTCCCTTGTCAAGGGCTTTTTTTAGGGCAAAAAACCCTTGCCGTCTGCTGCTCCTTTTTCTCTGAAATCTGCAGGATTTCTGCCATATTTCTAGGCAACTATAAGCGCCCTGTTGTGTTTTTTCACAAGTTTTAATCCGTCACATGTACATAATGCACAATAATCCACCGCTATTCTTGTGGGAAATTGAAGCCCATAAATTCTTGCATCAGAGCCCCGTTTAGTGTTATACTGGATGCGTAGAAACAGAACTCTACAAAAGCACAATACTCTTGCTGAATACTGAGTCAAAAATAGAAAGGATGCATACCAATGAATGATTTTAGTTTTAACATTCTCCAAAAGTGCGAATTTGGGATGGGCGCTCTGAAGAAGCTCCCCGACTTTCTGAAGCAGTGCGGCTCCGACAGCGTATTTCTTGTTTCCGACCGCGGCCTGGAGGCCATCGGCGTTGTGCAGAAGGTGCGCGACATCGTTGCCGCTGCAGGCATGAAGTATGGTGAGTACCTGGACGTTCTGCCCAACCCCACTGTACAGATCGTTGACGAGTGCGCAAAGGCTTACAAGGCCAGCGGCTGCACCGCATGGCTGGCTCTGGGCGGCGGTTCTCCCATGGACGTTGCCAAGGCAGCAGGCGTTGTTGCTAAGTTTGGCGGCAGCATCACCGATTACGAAGGCGGCGGCAAGATTCCTGCTGACATCGATCCCCTGATCGCTGTTCCCACCACCGCAGGCACCGGCTCTGAGGTTACTGTCTTCACCGTTATCACTGACGAAGCCAGAAACTATAAGCTGACCGCTTTTGGTCCCCAGATTTCCCCCAAGTTTGCGATCCTGGATCCCGAACTGATCATGACTGCACCTCCCCACATTGCAGCTGCTTGCGGCATTGACGCATTCATCCATGCAATGGAGTCCTATCTGAACACCGCAGCTACTCCCTTCACCGACGCTATGGGCGGCAAGGCTATGGAGCTGATCGGCAAGTACATCCGCCGCTTTGTTGCAAACCGTCAGGACGAAGAAGCTGCTAACGCTATGATGGTTGCTTCCACCTTTGCTGGCATTGCATTTGCATTTGCTCGTCTGGGCAACATCCATGCAATGAGCCACCCTGTCTCCGCATTCTATCACGTTGCTCACGGCGTTTCCAACGCATCTCTGATGCCCGCATGCCTGGAGTATAACATGATCGGTGACAGAGAAGGCCGTTATGCTCAGGTTTATGAGTATGTTACCGGCAAGAGAGCTGGCGACGACTTTGTTCCCCAGATGCTTGTTGATGCAATCATCGACCTGAACAAGGCAATCGGCATCCCCACCGGTATTGTTGCAGCCATCCAGGCTCAGAGAGGCAATGAGAACGTCACTGTTGACGAGATCAGAGCTAAGATCCCTGCCATGGCAGCTGACGCAATGAAGAGCGGCAACGTGCTGGTTAACCCCCGCCGTTCCACTCAGAAGGATATCGAAGCCCTCTACGAAAGAGCTCTGTTCTTCTAATTCAATATATCTCAAACAAAAAAGTCTGCAGGTAAAATTACCTGCAGACTTTTTATTTTTCTCTTGCCAAAACCTTTTTCACGGTGTATATTAAGTGTATTAGCTCACACAGTACAGTAGAAAAGAAACTAACTCAATGAAAAAACGGATGACACTTTTGCTTCTTCTTGCTCTACTTATGCCTCTGGCCGCTTGCAGCTCCAGTGGCAGTGCCGCAGAGCCCAGTGAAGAAGAGGTGAGCGCAAAGCTTACGGAGGAACTGCAGCGAAGCGGTCAGCTACAGCCTGGTGACACGATCGATGTGAAGCGCCAGGGCAATGGCTATGCCTTTACCTATGAAAGCGCCGACAGCAATGGGGATAGTGAAGACGAAGGAACCAGCGTCACTATCAACTCCACCACTTATGGCGGTGGCGGCATTGTTCTTGACTAACACTTTAAACGAAAAGGATTTGATTTTATGAAAAAGATTTTTTCTCTTCTGCTTCTTTCTGCTCTGCTCTTCCCCCTTGCTGCCTGCAGCTCCAATAGCAGCACGACCGAAACGGAGGAGTTGCAACGCGCCAACATTATAAACGACCTGCAAACCCACGGAGATCTTCAGCCTGGCGGCACTGTAACCATTACGCAGGGATCTGACGGAAGCTACACGTACGACTACGAAAACCCCGACGGAACGGCAGGCAGTGGCGGTGGCGTCATTCTCGACTAAACACAAAAACATGGGCGGTGTAACTAACACCGCCCATGTTTTTTATTCTTTAGCTTCGTTCTGGTATCTGATTATACACCACGATTTCCTCCATAGGCTTTTTGGGCGAGCGCTGCCCTTCTCTGGCCGGATAGCCAATCGGCGTCACCGCTACAACCACATAGTCGTCTGGAATGTTCAAAATCTCTCGTACCTTCTCTGGATGATACCAACCCAACCAGCACCCCTGTAACCCTTCTTCGATGGCCTGCAGGCGCATAAAGGACATGGCAATGGCGCAGTCCATCGACCTTGCCGATTCGCCACAGATCATCTTGCGGTCCTGATCGGCACAGGCAACCAAGACCACAGGGGCCTGCCCCACAAATTCCTGCCCCTCACAGGCGGCGACCAACCTCTGGCGCAGCTCGGGATCGGTCACCGCAATCAACTTGTTGCGCTGCTGGTTGCTCGCTGTGGGCGCAAGCCAGCCTGCCCGCATAATGCGCTCCAGCTTCTCCGGCT
>JBHAQX010000054.1:0-4458 GCA_041830595.1 Evtepia sp. | reverse complement strand
AGACAGGCTGCGCAAGGAAATCCGCAAGAGTCTTGCCAGTTGGTCCCAGGGAGAAAAGGTAGCCTCGGACCAGGGACTGTTTCAGCGATTGTTAAGCGCAGAAGAGTTGAGGGGCGCGACGAACGTGCTTCTATTCTATGGAGTAGAGACAGAGCCCCAGACAAGCCTACTGTTCCCAGAACTTTGGAAACGGGGCGTTCGGATTTTTCTTCCCCGCTGTCTGCCGGGTCGGCAGATGGAGGCCAGGGAGATGGAAGAGGGCAGTTCCTTGGAACGATCAAAATTTGGGATACCTGAGCCAACCACGGCCTGTTCTTTGTTGCAAAAGGAAGAGATTGACCTTATTTTGGTGCCTGGGCTTTGCTTTGACCGAGAGGGGTACCGACTGGGCCAGGGAGGCGGCTTTTATGACCGCTATCTACAGGGATACCGTGGTATTACCATTGGACTTTGCAGAGAAGCGCTTTTACGCCCTTACTTACCACGGGAAGAGCATGATTTGCCCGTGAAGATTGTATTAACCGAGTCAGAACGGATTTTGCCTGGACAAAATCAGAGCAAATAGACAAGGGCCAGGGGGCACTCTGGTTTTGACAGCAAACAAGGAGGTTCTTATGGAAGAAGGAAGAAGAGGGGAGCGGCAGGCACGACCCCGGCAGACGGGGGCAAGGCAAGCACCTGCTCGCCAAGTTGCCCCTCGGCAAAGTGCCCAAACCCCAGGGCAGCAAAAGGCAGAGTGGATCGATCAGCCTCTGCCCTCTGGACGGGGTAAGGAAGGCGCTAACCGCAGGCGCAAGAACAGCAAGAAGGGGAAAACGTTTTTGAGTAACCCCCTGCTCTACCTGCTTTTTATATTTGGCATATCAGCCATTTTAGCGGCCTTGGGTTGGACGGCTGCAAATGACGTGTTGGCCCTGAATAAAGTGGAGAAGCCACCTGTCACAATTACCATTACAGAGAACAGTAGTTTTGGAGATGTGGTGGACCAGCTGAAAGATACGGGCATGATTGAGTATAAGGGCCTGTTTCATCTCTTTGCCAGCCTAACAGGGGCAAAGGATAAAATTGCGCCCGGCACCTATTGGATCAATACCGATATGGACTATCGTGCCATTATAAGCGGCATGAGTGCGAACTCCAGCACCCGGGCAAAGGTAGAAAAGTTGGCGATCCCGGAAGGCTATAATATCGACCAGATCTTTGCACTTTTAGAGGAAAAAGGAGTTTCTACCATTGCTAAGTTGCAGGAAACCGCTGCCAACCACAACTATGCCTTCTCCTTCCTCCAAGATCTGCCCATGGGGGATTATAAGCGTCTGGAAGGCTACCTCTTTCCAGACACCTATGATTTCTATATGGGAGAGGATCCCAAGTATGTCATCAATAAGCTACTGGCTAACTTTGATGCCAAACTGACGGATAAGCTGCGCACCCAGATTGCAAACAGTGGCTATTCGATTCAGGATATTTTGAAGATTGCCTCCATGATTGAAAAAGAGTCCGATGGCACGGATCGAAACCTCATCTCCTCCGTTATCCACAATCGTATTGAGCGGCCGACGAGAGAAACAGCGGGCTATTTGAACATTGATGCAACCCTCCAATACGTTTTGCCGAAGGGGGAAACCGTGACCCAATGGCATTACAGCAACTTGGACAGCCCCTTTAACACCTATCTGCACCAGGGCTTACCCCCTACCCCCATTGCCAATCCGGGTATGGCATGCATTTTGGCAGCGATGAATCCGGATCAAACCGGCTACTATTTCTATGCCCGTGGTAAAGATGGACTGCACCACTTCTCGAAAACCCAGGCAGAGCACAATGCTTTCCTTGCCAGCGGAGCCTAAGAGATGAAACAGTTAGAGCTATTGGCCCCGGCCGGGGATTTAGAGCGCTTGCATATGGCCATCGCCTATGGTGCCGATGCGGTGTATCTGGCGGGAGAAAGTTTTGGCATGCGTGCCTTTGCGGGGAATTTTGATGGAGATGAACTAAAACAGGCGGTCTCCATTTGCAGGCAAAAAGGTGTGAAGGTGCACGTCACCTGCAACACCATGCCCAGAAACGAAGAGGTGGCAAAGCTGCCCCAGTGGCTCGCTATGATGGAAGAGCTTGGGGTAGATGCAGTGATTTTAGCCGATGTGGGGGTGTTGGCCTTAGCCAAGGAGTATGCCCCTCATGTGAAGGTACATATCAGTACCCAGGCCAGTGTGGTGAACTATCAGGCCGCAAAAACCTGGCATGACTTGGGGGCATCCAGGGTCATTTTGGCCCGGGAATTGAGTCTTGCCGAGATCATAGAAATTCGGCAAAAATGCCCGAAGGAGCTGGAACTAGAGGTCTTTGCCCATGGGGCCATGTGCGTGTCCTACTCTGGGCGCTGCCTTCTGTCGAACTATATGACGGGGCGGGACGCGAACCGTGGCGCCTGTGCCCAGCCCTGCCGCTATGAATATGCCCTGGTAGAGGAAAAGCGGCCGGGAGAGTATTTTCCTGTGTTTGAGGATGGGTCGGGCACCTATATCATGAATGCACGGGATTTGTGTATGATTGACCACATTCCAGAACTGCTGGATGCCGGGGTGAACAGTCTGAAAATTGAGGGGCGGGCGAAATCGGCCTACTATGCGGCTATTGTCACCGGGGCCTATCGCCATGGGATTGACGCCGCCTTAGCGGGCAGGCCCTTGGAGCCCATCTGGCGGGACGAAGTGGAGAAGGTCAGCCATCGCCACTATTCCACTGGGTTTTTCTATGGACAGCCGGGGCAGTTTACCGAAAATTCCCGCTATATAAGGGACTGGCAGGTGGTTGCCCTGGTAGAGGACTGCGACGAGCAGGGCCTTGCCACCCTTTCCCTACGCAATAAGTTTTCTGTGGGGGATGAGCTGGAACTGGTAGGGCCCAATCTGCGGCCCGTTGCCTTTATGGCAGAGAAGATGGAGGAACTGGATGGTGAAGCCTTGGAACAGGCCAGACATCCCCAGATGAAATTTCGGATGCAACTGCCTGTGTATGCACCGCCACTTTCCCTTATAAGAGCCTGCCGGGAGCATTCCTGAAAAAACCAAATCGGGTTCTTGCAAAAGAAAATACGGCGTGGTACAATGAGCCGAATACAACAATAAGGGCAATGACAAAGCCAGCCAAGTTCAGAGACCCAAAGCGAGGAGGGAGCGGTGGAAGCCCTCTGGTCTGGGGATTTGGCACGCCACTTTTGAGCCCGCCCGGGAAGACCGGGCCGCTTCATCTACGTTAACAGATGGCTGAGATGTGGAGAAATTCCGCAATCAGGGTGGTACCGTGGAGTTTTTGACTTCGCCCCTGTATGTTAGGGGCGAAGTCTTTCTATTTTGCCCCTCTGATCAAACTATATTTGGAGGATGATGGTCTGATGACAACGAAATATGGCCTAAACCAACTGCGAGAGATGTTTCTCTCTTTTTTTGAGACGAAGGATCACCTGCGTCTCCCCAGCTTTTCCCTGGTGCCCCAGAATGACAACTCCCTGCTGCTGATTAACTCCGGCATGGCCCCCATGAAGCCCTGGTTTACCGGAGAGCAAATCCCCCCCAAAAAGCGGGTGTGCAGCTGCCAAAAGTGCATTCGTACCGGGGACATTGAGAACATCGGAAAGACAGCCCGCCATGGCACCTATTTTGAAATGTTGGGCAACTTTTCCTTTGGGGACTACTTTAAGCGAGAGGCCATCGCCTGGTGTTGGGAATTTCTCACTGATCCAAATTGGGTGGGGCTGGATCCCCAGCGTCTCTACCCCTCGGTCTATCTGGAAGATGAGGAGGCCTTTGCCATCTGGCGGGATGAGATGGGGATTCCGGCTGAGAAAATCAAAAAGCTTGGCAAGGCAGATAATTTTTGGGAGCATGGCAAAGGACCCTGTGGTCCCTGCTCCGAGGTTTACTACGACCGGGGCCTAAGCTATGGCTGCGGAAGTGCCGACTGTGGCCCCGGCTGTGACTGTGACCGCTTTATGGAAATTTGGAATAACGTGTTTACCCAGTTTGAAAGTGACGGGGCAGGCAACTACACGGAACTGAAGCAGAAGAACATTGATACCGGTATGGGCCTTGAGCGCCTGGCAGTGGTTTGCCAGGGGGTGGACTCCCTCTTTGATGTGGATACGGTGATGAAAATCACCCAGAAGGTTTCTCAGATCACAGGGGCCCACTATGGCCAGACGGAGAAAACCGATGTGTCCCTGCGGATTATCACCGACCATATTCGCTCTGCCACCTTTATGATCTGTGACGGTGTGCTGCCCTCCAATGAGGGGCGAGGCTATGTCCTGCGCCGTCTTCTGCGCCGGGCTGCTCGCCATGGTAAACTGCTTGGGGTGAATGACCCCTTCCTCTTTGAGGTGTGTGGAACCGTCATTGCAGAAAACGTGGGGCACTATACGGATTTAGGGGAGAAGCAGGCCTATATCACCAAGGT
>JBHAQX010000053.1:0-20075 GCA_041830595.1 Evtepia sp. | reverse complement strand
GAATGTCAATGGACTTAGGGAGAACGAAATGTAAAAATATGGAAACTTAAATTTTGATAAAGAATGCAGCAAGAAAACGTGGATAAACGAAATCCATAGGCCGGGTGAAACTGAGTGGCGAAATAAAGCAAACGAAAACCACTTGCATTTTATGGGGAAACCTGTGCTATAATATCTTTAAGCAGCCGAGCTTCCATAAGGGAAGTACGTTACTGCCTCAATGATGTTACAAGCTCTGACAAATAGCCCAACAGTATAGGTAGGAGTATACTATGATTTATTTTGTGGAAGATGATAATAGCATTCGTGAACTAGTCGTATATACACTGAACAACTCGGGATTTCAGGCAGAAGGTTTTGCAAAGCCTTCTTCTTTTTGGCAGGGCATGGAGAGGCAGTTGCCCTCTATGATTTTGCTGGATATCATGTTGCCGGAGGAGGATGGGCTGGCTATTTTGCGCAAGCTACGCCAGAATCCGGCAACGAAGAAATTGCCAATTATGATGCTCACAGCCAAAGCAACGGAGTATGATGCCGTAATCGGGCTAGACGCTGGGGCAGATGACTACGTTCTAAAGCCCTTTCGCATGATGGAGCTGCTCTCCCGGGTTAAGGCGCTATTGCGTCGTTCAAAGGAGGACGAGTCTACGATAGCGGAATATTGTCTAGATGAGCTATATGTGGTGCCCTCTAAGCATTTGGTACAGGTGCAGGGGAAGCCGGTTACATTGACGCTGAAAGAATTTGAAATGCTCTGCCTTTTGTTGGCCAATATGGACATTGTTTTTACAAGAGATCAGCTACTCAGCAGAGTGTGGGACCATGAACTGGCTCGGGAGAGTCGCACGGTGGATGTCCATATTCGAACACTGCGGCAAAAACTAGGCATTGCAGGTAGCTATATTGAGACGGTAAGAGGCATTGGCTATAAGATTAGTCGAAAGAAAACGTAGGCATAATCTAGAAAAATAGGTGAAGTAAAATCAAGGCTTCTTCCCTGTGACTTTACATGGATTTAACATAAATGAGATTATAGATTTAACAAAGCATTGATAGGATGCCTGAGGCAAAGAAGGTAGCAGGCAACAGCACTGGACGCAGAAGTCGTTGGACTGCTAAATGAAGAAGAGAGAGGTGCGCCCTATGGATATTTTCTCCATTTTAACACTGCTGGGTGGTTTGGCGTTTTTCCTGTATGGAATGAGTGTTATGTCAGGTAGTCTGGAAAAGTTGGCTGGCAGCAAGCTTGAGGTGTTGCTTAAAAAGATGACCTCGAACAAGCTTAAGAGCCTTGCTCTTGGTGCAGGTATTACCATTGCCATTCAGTCCTCATCTGCTATGACCGTTATGCTGGTGGGACTGGTAAACTCCGGAATTATGGAATTGGGGCAGACCATTGGCCTCATTATGGGCTCGAATATTGGCACCACTCTAACGGCGTGGATCCTTTCTTTAGCCGGCCTTGAGGGAGATGTTATCTGGCTCAAAATGCTGAAGCCAGAAAATTTCTCTCTGATCTTTGCCTTTGTGGGTGCGGCGATGATCATGGCGGCCAAAAAGCAGAAGAAAAAAGACATTGGCGCCATTTTTGTTGGCTTTGCTATATTGATGTACGGTATGAAGCTCATGAGCGGTGCAATGAGTCCTCTTGCAGAGATGCCAGAGTTTTCCAACCTCCTAACTGCCTTCCAAAACCCAATTTTAGGTGTGCTGGTAGGTGCCATTTTTACTGGTATCATTCAGAGCTCCGCAGCATCAGTGGGTGTGTTGATGGCCCTGGCAAATACTGGGAGCATTACCTTTGGTATGGGTATCCCGATTATCATGGGCCAGAACATCGGTACTTGCGTAACGGCTTTGCTCTCCAGCATAGGTGCCAATAAAAATGGTAAGCGAGTGGCAATTGTACACATTAGCTTCAATTTGATTGGTACCGTTGTTTGCCTGGCTGCGCTTTTGGCGGTCAATGGGGTTGTGCACTTGGCCTTTATGAGTGCGCCAATGACAGGATTTGGTGTGGCCTTTGCCCACAGTGCGTTCAATGTGCTGACAACACTGATGCTATTGCCGGCCTCCAAACTCCTAGAGCGCATTGCCTACAGAGTAGTGCCCAGAGAGGATGCTCCAGCTGAGCGGAATGTGCCCCATATTGATGAGAACCTGTTTAATGCACCCTCTATTGCAGTAGGAGAGTGCACAAACCTGACAGTGAATATGGCATATATGGCGTATAGTACCGTGATGGGAGCCATTGGGCTTCTTGACCGCTTTGATAAGAAAAAAGTCGAGGAACTGGTAGAAGCCGAGGATCTGATTGACATTTACGAGGATAAGTTGGGTGGATATTTGGTTCGACTTTCGGGCAAGGACTTGACAGAGGAAGACAATCAGAAAACATCGGAACTCTTGCGGGATATTGGTGATTTTGAACGCATAGGTGACCATGCCATGAATATTCTGGAATCGGCCCAGGAGATACAGGATAAGGGCACCCATTTCTCTCAGGCTGGGCAGGCGGAGGTCAAGGTTCTCTCCAGTGCATTGGAAGAGGTACTGAGCATGACGGTAAATGCCTTTGCCACAGGAGATGAGGACTTGGCCATGAGAGTAGAGCCTTTGGAAGAAGTGATCGATGAGTTGGTGGAAGAAATTCGCAAAAATCACATTCAGCGTTTGCAAACCGGTGCCTGTACCATTGAGCTTGGTTTTATCCTCACCGACTTGCTGACCAATATGGAGCGCATTTCTGACCACTGTGCCAATGTTGCCAGCGCGATTGTAGAGGGCAATAAGGCAGGCTTTGCTTCCCACCGTTATGCAGATGACCTCAAGCTTACCAACAGCGAAGTTTTTGAAAGTGAGTATAAGCTCTTTCGGGAAAAGTATAGCCTAAATAAGCTTGCATAAGAAAAGAAGAACCACCCTCGGCTAAAGCCGAGGGTGGTTCTCAATCTATGCGTATTGGTCGTGTCTGCAAAAGAAGTAGTTGGGGAAATTTAGATAGCTGCGCCACAGACTTTGTTTCGTCCCGTTTGCTTTGCGGTGTACAGGGCTTTGTCAACCCTCTGGATGATGCTAATTGGGGTGTCGCCATCATGATACGTCACAACCCCAAAACTGGCGGTTACCCGCAGGACTGCTTCAAAGGAATGGGCCTCAATGTTGCGACGAAGTCGCTCCGCAAGGTGTTGCGCACTTTTAAAATCATGATTAGGCAGCAGGATAACAAATTCCTCACCACCCCATCGGGCAAAAATGTCACCATCCCGTATGCTTTCCTGTACAAGAGAAGCAACAGAAACCAAGGTTGTATCTCCAACCAAATGCCCATATTGATCATTCACACGCTTGAAGTGATCCAAATCAAACAAGATAACAGAAAAGAGACGAGGGGCTCCTGTGTTGGGACTGCACCAGGCCTCTAACGATTGGTCAAACTGAAATCGGTTGTAAACACCGGTTAGTTTATCCACAATCGAGAGATGGGTACGCATTTTGTTTTCAACATAGTGCATACGCTTGTTGTAGTTATCTCGATGAAAAAAATAGAAGCAATGATTACCGCAGTCACAAGAAGAATAAAAACTTCAGCAATGATATAGGGATCTAAATTATAAATGTAGGTAGGGGCCAGAATCGTAAACACGACAATAATGGTTCCGCTTGTGAGTAAAAGGCTTATCCAACGGTTGGGTAGCATGAAGAGAGAGATAATGATCAACATGATGCTCATTGACTGCTCTAAAAAACCTTGTTCCTTTTGGCTGTAAAGAAGCAAAATATACCCCAGAACCAATACAAGACCCAGAACAGAGATTGCATTGGTTATGGAAACGGCTTTTTTCATTTTTGGTGCAGTCACATAAAAAAGAAGGCCGAAAAGAAAAACCAGGCAACGTACCATAAGGGAGAAGCCAAATCGGTCTATATTAAACTGGTAGTAAATGATATCATAGACACCAAGCAGCAAAAAAATGCTGCAAAAAATGAGTACGAGCCGACGAAAGAATGAAAGGGAGGAAAAGATATATTGGGAAAAGTATTCCTCCTCTATCTTTCTGTCTTTAAACTCTGCAAAGCGGGATAACTTATAATCCTCGGGGTCATAGTGCAACATGGTCAGCCCTTTCCTGTTTCTTGCGCGACAAACATACTGGACTAGAGTTATATAATAACCTAATATTTGTAAACTGTAAAGAGTTTCTTGATCAAAGTGCATCCAGTAATTGTTATGACGTAGCAAATAGGGTATCCCCATTATCACAGTTTGTCAATGAAGATATCCTATCTGGTTTGTTTTCAGGGCTAATTTGCGCTAAAAGAGTTATCCAGCTGTTTCAGAGGGAGAGACTCCCTCTTCGGGTGCTACTGGCACCTCAGGAGGGGTAGCTGGTATGGAGGCTATCGTAAGAGAGTTGGCATTCAGGATGGAGGCGTTGGAGGTATCAAAAGACTGAATCGTCACTTTATCGCCTACATTAAGGATAATTACATCTTGATTAGAAGCAGCCAAAACAGAGTAGAAAACCTCTTCTCCCTCCAAACGAACAAAGTAGTAGGAGTTACCATCCAGCACAGCAGTGCGGATTTCTGCCACAATTCCCTCCACGGTTGTACTGTTTTCAGGAAGATCTACATCCGGCAGTGCACTCACATCAAAACCATTTTCCCGCAAAAGGCCAAGGTAATTCGCCTCACACTGGGCAACGGTGGAACCAGTGGCAACCAGTTGATACTGGCCGACATTTACCATGGCATACATTTTCACAAGATCGGAGCTGTCTTTCAAAGACATGAAATAGGTGGGCTCTCCTGCAATATTGAGCAGAAGGGGGAAGGTAGACACATAGCGCAAATCTTGCACCAAACCCTGAGCCGATTCCCGGGCAGACTCCTCAATCGCGCCAGGAGCCGAGTAGAAGGTGGTCTCCTTTGTACGTTGGTTCGAAAGCAAAAAGCCAATATTCGACTGGTCTCCGCTCACGGAGGTTATGCCTGTATACATATATACATCATCATTCATAGCGATATAGTTGTAGCCATCCGTGGTCATGGTAACATCACGTTGCCCAATAATGGAATTGAAAAAGCCATTAATATAAGCGCCATAGTAGTTATACTGCATGGTAATTAACCCAGCTGTGTAGACGCGGTCAATCCAGTTGGGAATGCTGCCGCTATCATAATACACGCACTCTCCGGTGGTGGCATTCATTAGAACAGCACCGATGATATCAGGTCCGCCGAATAGACCAATGGTGCGTGTTTCGCGCGGGCAAACCCACCACGGCTGCCCCTTATCGTCAATCTCCAGGTGGGGGGAGCGGAACATATAGGTTGGATATTTAAAACGAAGGGCACGGTCTAAGTCACGCCCAAAATACTCGGAAGGGGAGTAGCGCACGCCCTCTTGTCCTAAGTCGGACATGCGAACCACCTGCACCTCCTGGGTGACCATGTCCACTAAGATGTAGGCGGGCAAACCCTCGGCCCGGTTATTGAGCCATTTAAAAAAGTCACCGTATTCTAGGCAGGCCACACGAACAGGGCGTCCTTTGTAGTTGATTTGGACATAGTCCTCCGAAATTTCAAACTGGCTGACCATATCGGCAAGCTCGCCAAGTTTTCTGTTGCCAAGTCTGCGGGCAGAGCTCTCATCTAACATTGGAATTTCATTGAAAGAAACTTGCTTGACCTCCGTGGCAAAATCGCCGGAGTCTAATTGAAGCAGATTGTGATAAGCACCGGCTCGAAAGATCGGCAGGGATACAATTTGCCCAATGACATAGATACCAGCCATCACCAGCAAAATGGCCACAACGATTTTACACTGGGATTTTGCAAAGGCTAAATAATCCTTTAGCGTTGCAGTGGTTTTTCCCGTCTCCACCCCCATTAGAATCATGGCGATCACAATGTAAACAATGAGGCAAAGGCCTACGAACCCATAAAACCCAGTATTGTGGAGGTTGAGGGCAGGCAAAGTGATATAAAAATATACCACAGCAAAAATGAGAGTAAGCAGAATGCTGATGAAAATGCGGGAGAAGGTTGATTTCAGCAATTTCTTTGACATAGCGACTCCTTTCCAGAGACAAAAAGTAGAATACTTAGCTTAGTTGAAGTATACGCTACGAAAAGGAAAAAAGCAACAAGTAGGGTTCTACGTCAGCAAATCGATTGGGAATGAAAGCAGAAATATTTGACAAGAGAAAAGAGATGGTAAATAATAAAGAAAGAAAAGGAACAGAATCTTTGGTGGGAGGGGAAGTTATGTGGGATATTCCTGAGCAACTGCGCGATCTGACCATCGCCTCCATTGCACTTCGGTTTTTCTTAGCTGGCGCTTTTGGCGGCATTATTGGCATGGAGCGCGGGCGCAGGCAACAGGCGGCAGGACTGCGCACTCATATGATGGTCTGCATTGGAGCTGCAGCAACCATGATGGTGGGTGAATATGTCTCCATGCTCTATGGTCTGCGGGGCGATTCGTTGCGTATTGGCGCACAGGTGGTCAGCGGCATTGGTTTTTTGGGAGCCGGGACGATTATTGTGACCAAGCAAAATCGCATTCGTGGATTAACTACCGCAGCAAGTCTTTGGGCTTCGGCCTGTATGGGTCTAGCTGTGGGCAGTGGGGTCTACGAAGTAGCAGTGATTATGATGATTGCCATGCTATTTGTTTTGCTGCTTTTAAGCGACTTTGATATCAAATATGTGAAGTCATCGGCCCACGTATCGCTTTTTGTGGAGGTGGAGCCGGGGTTTGAGTTTAGCAATATCCTTACCCTGCTAAAAAAACAGGGATGGAGCGTACAGGAGGTGCGGGAACTAGAATTCCTCAGTGCCCAATACTTGGCTGTGCGCATTGACCTTATGTCCAATGAACAGGTAAAAAACCCTTACTTAGAGCTGGAAGAATTGCGGCAGTTTACACAGATTCACTATATCGACCGGCTATAGTCGAAAGCCGTTGAAATGGGTTTGAAGAAAAGCGACAGGAGAGACTCCTGGCGCTTTTTTTCTTTTATGCGTAAAAATATTGAAAATCAATGGGGTTTTCATAAAAGGGGTTTTGACATCGTCGTTTTTCTACCTTTATTGCTTTTTTCTGACAGCACATCAAGGCTATACTACATGTGATGAATTATGGCACTGGATGTTTGGTGCGTCAATGTGGAGGATACTATGAAAAAAGCAAAGCGTTTCTTAACGTACATCATTGTGTTGGCACTGGTTTTTTCTATGGTAGCGGTCAATCCAGCTATCGTGCTTGCGGGTACAAGCTTAGGAGATGGAACAAGTGCTGATAATGGAACAGACCCAACCACACCAGTAGACCCAACCATCCCTGTGGATCCAACCACCCCTGTGGATCCAAGCACCCCGGTAGACCCCACAACCCCGGTAGACCCCACAACCCCGGTAGACCCCACAACCCCGGTAGATCCCACAACCCCGGTAGATCCCACAACCCCGGTTGATCCGACAACTCCAGTTGATCCAACTGCACCAGTCGATCCGGAAGCACCAATTCTGGAAGCAGAGATGGAAATGGCGCCCAATGCAATAACGACGTATACCGTGCAGTTTTATGACTATGATGGAACACCCCTGGGTGGGCCACAGCTGGTTGTGGAAGGAGATGCTGCGGCAGCACCACCTGAACCCAATCGAGACGGATTCCGTTTTACAGGCTGGAGCCTTCCCTTTGACTATGTTGTGCAAAATATGCAGATATATGCTGTGTTTGAGCCGTTGCAGACCTATACCATTACCATCAACTATATTTTTGCAGATAATACGATTGCAAGTTCGCCCCTGGTAGAATCAATTGGAAGTGGAGCAAGTCTAAGCAAGACGTATGACTCACCTAAACTGGATGGCTATACAGCAAATATGCTATCACTAACCGTAAATTTGACCAATATTAATCAAAATTATGTATATGAGATTATCTACACCCCTGCAGGAGATACGCCATATACGGTGAAGCATTTTCAGCAAAACCTGGTGCTTAGTAATCCGGCAGATCCCAATGACCCCGTTAATTTTACAGAGATTGACACAGATCAAGAAAACTTGATGGGAGCAACGGGCGCCCTTGTATCGGCGGCGGCAAACACCTATCCAGGCTTTTCCCCTCCTGCTGTCATGCCCTCAGCGAGAATTGCGGCCAATGGCAGTACGACCTTGCATGTTTACTACACAAGAAATCAATATGCGGTCTATTTTAACACGAGCGGGGGGAGCTACATTGCCCCTATAGCTGGTTTATTTGGTGCGTCCATCACAGCCCCTAGTGCACCAACACGGCTAGGATATAGCTTTGCTGGATGGGATAACCCTGTGCCATCCACCATGCCGGCAAACAATGTCTATTTAACCGCAAAGTGGACGCCTCAGGGTACGGTGGGGTATACACAGGTGTTTTGGCTGGAAAACATTCGGTCTAATGGCTATGATTATATTGGCAGCGTAGCCACTAGCGGCACAGCAGGATCGACGCCCCTTCTTCCAAGTACCGTTCCGGCTGGTATTAATTTTCCCATTCCAAGCAACCGCTATAGCTTGAATAGCACAAAAACCGTAGCAGAGATGCCGACAATGATTAGTGGAGATGGAACCACCATTGTAAACGTCTACTACAGCCGAAACTCCTATACGCTAACCTTTAATTTCGACAGTTACTATGAGCTGACGGTTGGAGGAATCACCTATAGTAGCCCCTACCGTATTACGGCAAAATTTGGTGCGCCCATTGACAATCTGTGGCCCAAAGCGCCTGTGCCAGTAGGCGGCAAACCACTGAAAGACGGAACTTTCACCGGGTGGAGCGGGCCAGATATCAACTATGTTACCAATCAATATTTTCTGGATGACAATTTGATTCGGAACCAGACCCTTAATGCCTCTTGGAGTAAAACCACCAGGACTGTATTGGTTCGTTATTTCTTTCAAAACTTGGATGGTCAAGGCTATACCGAAAGTAATAGTCAAACGGTTTCCATTGCCCCCAGCTATACCACATGGAATGCAAAGAGCTTTCAAGGATTTACCGTGCAGGGAAGTGGTACGGTTAATATTATCAATGATACTGCAACGTTTTATTATACAAGAAACAGCTATAGCATTACCTACTACAACAATGGAAGCATATGGAAATCAATTACGAATCTATACTACGGGACGGATATCAGCGCTGCTAGTTATGTAGCTCCACCGCCAAGGCCTGGAAGCGTTCCGACAAACTATCGCTTTGCAGGGTGGTTTACTTTAGAGCAAGGCTATGAACACTCCAGGTTTGTCAGCACAAATGCAAAAATGCCCTTTTACAATCTGATTCTATATGCCCGCTGGGACCCGCCCAGTTATACGGTTAGCTTTGATCCAAAAAATGGGCAGACGACTCCAGATCAAACCGTACCGGAACGCAGTACAGCTCTGCAGCCGCCCACACCTGTAAAGCCAGGCTATACCTTTGCTGGATGGTATTTGCCGGGAGCAAGCTTACAATACGTATTTAGTTTTCCGGTGCAGAGCAATCTCCAGCTGGAAGCACGTTGGCTTTCCACCAATAGCATCACCTGCGATGTGATTTACCAAAAAGAAGATGGGACAATTATTAGCCAGTATACCGTGAGTGGAAAATCAGTTGGCGAATCTGTTTCAGCTACGGCTATCTATGTAGAAGGGTTTTTAGCCGACAAAACCAGTGATAGTATCACCTTAAAGCCAACAGGAAATCAAATTGTTTTTACCTATACAGCCTATGCAGAAACATCATATACGGTGTATTATCTTGGTGAGGATGGAACAGAACTTGAAGATCCCACTACAGGAGAAAGCAGCCAATCATCAGTGACGGTAAACTATAAGAACATCAGCGGGTATTATCCCAACTACTACCAACAAACGCTAAATCTTTCCACCGATCCAGCACAGAACAAAATTATCTTCATTTACAAAAAAAATGCAGATGTAGACTATACTGTGCGCAAATTCTATGAGCAGCTTAGCGGAGGGTATGTGTATGAAGCAAGCACTAAGCGTGCGCCGGTAGGCAGTCTAGTAACAGAGGATGAAGACCCGCCCACTGGCTACACCTATATGGAGGCGTTTAGCAGTAATAACAAGGTAATTGCCAGCAATGGCAGCACAATCATTCGTCTATATTTTAATCTCAAGCGGTATCAAATAAACTTCTCAAGCGAGGGGCCTGGCAGTTTGTCTGGTGAATCGCAATTTGCAAATATTCCATATGGAACACCATTTAGCAGTGGGGTAGTTGTACCAATTGCCCAGGCAGAGCCAGGGTACGCCGTTCGTTGGGAACCTGCGCTGCCCGCAGTGGGAGATCCGATTACTGGGGATCAAAACTATAAGGCAATCTTTGAACGTGACGATGCCCAGTGGGGTTATGTACATTATAACGAAAACAAGGGCCCAGGCTCTCAGGAAACACTCTCTGCCGAGTTGGTTGTTGGAGCAGCCCACACGGTTGCGGGGAACACATTTACCCGTACGGATTACCACTTTATTGGCTGGGATACTCAGCCAGGTGGGGGTGGGACTAGTTATGCCCCAGATGATAAGCTAGTATTTGCAGGAGGGGTCACCCTCTATGCCCAATGGGCAGAAAATGATAAACTGGGACTGAGCTATTCGGCAGGCTTAGGACAAGGCACAAAGAGTAATCCGCCCCCCTATACCATCAATGATGGAAAGGCGACGGCCATAGTACTAGACAACGAAGCAGGTGAATTTACCTATCCCGGGCATCGTTTTGTAAACTGGAGCACGACCTTTGATGGGACTGGTGGTAGTTTTTATACTCCCGAGAGCACGATTGAGTTTACCCAGGATACGATACTCTATGCCCAGTGGGAGATTGATGAGAATCAGTGGGTAACCATCAATTATAACAAGAATGAGACTAGCGCAGCTGGAACAATGGCAAGCAAAAAGCTTCTGCTGGATAACACCACCTTTACTCTGGACACGAATCAGTTTACTCTTTCTAACTACCATTTTCTTGGATGGAGTACAGAACCTGGTTCTGGTGGGAACATTGCATATGGGGAAAATGGAACCATTCAACTAGACGACAGTAACGTGGACCTAAAAGGGAAAACCATTACCCTCTATGCCCAGTGGCAGGAAAAACCCCAATATAGCATTACCTATTACAGCAACGATGGGTCAGAGAACAAAAAAGAAACCGTACGTGTATACGAGGGGACCTTGGAAACCATTCTTGCCCCCGGCGATTCGTTTCTTAACTTTGTTTATGAGCATCATGACTTTATTCGTTGGAGTACCGCCCCGGATGGAACGGGGACAACCCTCTTGCCCGAAGAGGAAGTTGCTCTTTTAAGTGACTTAGAGTTGTATGCCTTCTGGGTTGCAAGAGACTCTTTCCGCGTAACCTATCATGATGGGTACAGCGGACAAGAGGTAGTGGACCCTGATCCTTACTATGTAGATGAAACGGGACACTTTAGCTTGCAAGTGAGAGGTGACCTGTTTACTCGTGTCGGGTATGACTTTACCAGCTGGCACATGCAAGAGGCCTACGATGAACCTGAAATAGGTGGATATGTCATGCCGGCAACAAACCTTACGGGACTGAGCAGCGACATTATGTTTACAGCCCAGTGGCAGCCAAAAACCTATCATATAACCTATCATTTAGATGGTGGACAGTTAGGTGAACCAAATCCCAGTACCTATACCATTGAGAGTTCTACGATTACCCTGCACAACCCCACACGAGCTGGCTATATTTTTCTTGGCTGGAACGGAGACACCATTGGTGAAGAAAATACCTTGTTGGCAAAAATTCCACGAGGAACAATGGGGGATTTAGAGTTTACAGCCTATTGGGCGCAGGACACTAGCTCTTTGCCAGAGTATACTATTTACTACATTTTAAATGGAGGCAGTGTGGAGGGCACAAATCCAAGCACCTATACGACTGAAACCGAAGAATTTACTCTGATTAACCCCACAAAATCAGGCTATACCTTTGTGGGTTGGTCTGGTACTGGCATTATAGGAGATCCAGTTCTTGACAAAAAGGTTCCTAAAGGGACACAGGGTCCCTTGGTGTTTACTGCGAATTGGATTGAGGACCCAAGCCAATGGTCTACCATTCAATTTAGTCCGGGAGATAGCAGCCAGGGCACTCTCAATGGAAACTTGGCCTTCCGTGGCATTATTGGCAAGCCAACCTATTTTTTCGCTCCCTTTTTGATTAGCTTCTCTCTGCCAAGTCCCATTCCAAATACAGGGTATGTTTTTGAGGGATGGAGTCAGGCGATACCAAGTTTCTATCCGGAGGAAGATCTTACGATTGAAGCTAAGTGGAAAAAAGTGCTCCCAGTCGATACAGGTAATCCTGGAGGAGATAACCATCCCCCCTCGGATCCTGTCACACCGGATCCTGTCACACCGGATCCTGTCACACCGGATCCTGTCACACCGGATCCTGTAACACCAGATCCTGTCACGCCAGATCCTACCACACTAGCTCCCACTACACCAGCAACAACGACGCAAAATCCGGCGCCAGGCAACTCACACAGTACGGCAGTAGGCAGCAGTGCATCTGCAAATCAGGGGAGTGGTTCTGGAAATCAGGGGCAGAGTCCAGCAACCCAAGGACAGACAGTGCCCCCGAAAAATCACTCCAGCACCCTGATGCCTTGGCCGCCCAATAATGTGCAGCCAGCAGGGGGGAACTGGGCTCTGATTAATCTGCTTTTCATGGTACTGACTTGTCTGGGAAGTATACTGGTATTGTTTTTCGACTCCAAACATGCAAAAGCAAGTCAAAAGAGTGGCATACGAGTTTTGCCAACGATTAGTGTTTTAATCGGTATTATTCTGATTGCATTATTTGGGATAAGCTCAGATCTTGGTGGTCTAATGATCCTTACGAACGCGCATACTGTCTTTTTTATCGCCGGCTTTGTAGCTCAAGCGGTTTTCCTAATTGTTGAGAACAGTGGCCTTAAAAGAATTACGTAAGTGGGACACCTCCATTTGAAAACAGTTAGACATTAAAAAAGCTGACACACAGTTGTCAGGATACTGTGCTATAGTAGGGGTATAACAGATGCAAAAAACAGATGGAGGCAATGTATGAAGATTGAAGTTGTAGAGCAAAAGGCAGAACGAACCCTGGCATATCAAGAACATGCAACAATGGATAGCTTGGGTTCGGTGATGGATAAGGGGCTTTCTTCGGTGTATGGTCATTTGAAAGAATTGGGCAAGCACCCAATCGGGGCACCCTATGCAGCCTATCGCAATGCAAATGAAAGCGAGAACTTTGCAGAGTTTGACTTAGAAGTTGGCTTTCCTGTTGCAGAAGAAATTCCCTTAAAAGACGGGCTTTTTATGAGCAAAACCTATGAAGGAAAAGTGGTCAGCGCTATGCACAAGGGCCCCTATCAGACGTTGGAGCAGACTTATGCCGCAGTCATGAATTATATTGCAGAGAATGGTTTTGTCCCTGTTGGTGTATATTATGACTACTATTTGAATGACCCTGCAAGCACAAAAGAAGAAGAGCTTTTAACAAAAGTGGTAGTTCCCATTCATTAAAAAAGCCGTTCCTTTGTCTGATCTGAGGCAAAGGAAGCAAGAGAACCTTGCAAAAAGCAGAAGCAGCGGGCAAACTGAAACGTTTGCCCGCTGCTTTTTCAAAATTGTGGTTATGTCAAAAGAAGGAATGTGTCAAGGCTGAAAACGCTGAAGGCGCAAAGCATTTGACAAAACAGAGACAGAAGATAGGCTCATTGCCAAGGCGGCGATCATAGGATTGAGCAATGGACCACCAAAGAAATGGAGCAGGCCCATGGCTACAGGAATCCCTAAGGTGTTGTAGGCAAATGCCCAGAAAAGGTTCTCTTTGATGTTTTTTATTGTCTTGCGGGAGAGGATAATTGCGGTAGCCACATCTTGTAGATCACTTCCCATGAGAATAATATCTGCCGATTCCATGGCAACGTCAGTGCCGGAGCCAATGGCCATACCAACATTGGCCTGTACCAAAGCGGGAGCGTCATTGATTCCGTCACCCACCATGGCAACCTTTTTACCAAGGGCTTGCAAATGTCTGATTTCTTCTGCCTTTTGACTGGGAAGAACCTCGGCTAAAACCTGATCGATGTCAAGTTGTTTGGCAATGGCGTTTGCGGTACGCTGATTGTCGCCAGTGACCATGGCCACAGAGATGCCCAACTGGTGCAGGGCTGTAATTGCCCCTTTGCTGCTTTCTTTTATCGTATCGGCCACAGCCACGATGCCCTCATAGGTACCATTTATGACAACATACATGGGCGTCTTACCCTCTAGGGCTAGTTGCTGGGCCTTGTCACCGGCAGAGAGTAGATCAACCCCTCTGTCCATCATGAGCTTTTGATTGCCCAAAAGCACCTCTCGGCCCTCCACATTGACAGATATACCGTGACCAGGAAGGGCTTGAAAATTTTCTGTCGACAAAAGGGGGAGGCCTCTATCCTTGGCGGCGGTAACAATGGCCTCACCCAGGGGATGTTCGCTGCCTTTTTCACAGGAGGCAGCCAGCTGTAAGAGCTCTTGGGGAGAGAGAGATTCCCTTGGAAGGATATCGGTAACAAGAGGTTTTCCTTTTGTCAGTGTACCTGTCTTGTCCAGCACGACGGTATCAATCTCTTGGGCAATTTCCAGAGCGACCCCGCTTTTGATTAGAATACCAAACTGAGCAGCCCGTCCGGTTCCCACCATGATGGCGGTTGGTGTGGCCAAGCCCAAGGCACAGGGGCAGGCAATAACCAAAACAGAGATGAAAATCGTAATCGAGAAGGAAAGGCTTTCTCTCCCAACGAAGTACCAAAGAACTGCCGCCGCAACAGCCAAGGCCATTACAATTGGCACAAAGTAGCCGGAAATCACATCTGCCATGCGGGCAATGGGGGCCTTAGACCCTTGTGCATCCTCCACAAGCTTTATAATCTGGGCAAGCGCAGTGTCTTTTCCCACCTTAGTTGCCCGATAGCTGATGCTACCATTTTTATTTATACTGGCCCCGATGACCTGGTCTCCCACCGTTTTATCCACAGGCATACTCTCGCCTGTGAGCATGGACTCATCGGCAGAGGTAATACCCTGGGTAATCACTCCGTCGACGGGATATTTTTCGCCTGGCCGAACAAAGAGAATATCTCCCACTACAACCTCTTCTACGGGGATCTGCTTCTCCACGCCATCTCGCAGCACAATGGCCTGCTTTGGGGCAAGGTTCAAAAGCTCTTTCATTGCATCGGAGGTTTTGTCCTTTGAAATCGCCTCCATATATTTGCCCAAAGAAATGAGGGTTAAAATAACCGCTGCCGATTCAAAATAAAGAGGTGCATGTATTCCCGTGCGGAACGCTTGAAACACCCCATAGCAGCTATACAGAAACGCAGCGGATGTACCGATTGCAATGAGAGAGTCCATATTTGGTGCCGCTTTGAATAGGCTGCGAAAGCCTACAACAAAGTAGCTGCGTCCGGCAAACAGTACGGGTACGCAGAGAACGAGCTGAATGAGCCCATGGGCAAGAGGTGCATGCATGGGGTTTAACAAAGAAGGCAAATGCACGCCAAGAGCACTCAGGATCATGGGCAACATAGCAATTAGAAATAGAGGCAGAGTGAAGAGGGCAGACCAGAAAAATCGGCGCTTCATAAACTGCAGCTCGGTTTGCTTTGCCCTAGTAAGACTTGTATCGAGGCGATCATCCAGAACGTTATAGCCGGCTTTCTCAATCGCAGCTTTGATCTGTCCAGAGCTGAGGGTATCCTCTTGGTAGGTCACTTTTGCCACAGAGGTTGTTGGATTCACATGAACAGACACAATCCCAGGCAGCTTCTCAACTCCACGGGTTATGGCAGCCGCACAAGCGGCACAGTTCATTCCTCCTATTTGGTAGTGATGGGTTACGCTGTCATCCGAAGCTTTGTATCCTGCTTTTTCGATAGCAGAGGTAATGGCAGAGAGCTTGGCAATGCTCTCATCGTAGGAGAGGCTGAGTTTTCCCGTGGCAAAGTTTATATTGGCGTACTCTACACCAGGTACAGCCTGGGCTGCACGCTGTACAGCCGCGGCACAGGCACTGCAGGACATGCCTTCGATTGTCAACGTTTTTTGAATCATTTTGCTCACTTCCTGAGAATTAATTTCTAGCTATATGCAGAGTATACCTCAAAAAGTTAGCACTGTCAAACATGCGAAAAATAATTTAAGATAGGAAAAAAGCTGCTCCTTTTCCACCATCCATCTAGTGGAAAAAAAGCAGCTTTATCGTTTGGCTTTGATCAAAGTGGGCGGGTTTTCGTCAGGGTTCATACCCCTGAAATGTTTCCTGAATATCCAAGAATGCGTCCACGATAGCGGGATCAAAGTGGGTTCCAGAGGACTCCTCAATAATTTGAACGGCCTTTCCGTGGGACATTGCTGTTTTATAGCAGCGCTCACTTACCAAGGCATCATATACATCCACCAGAGCCATCACTCGGGCGGGAAGAGGAATATCCTCGCCGGCAAGGCCCGTGGGGTAACCCTTTCCATCCCATCGCTCATGGTGGTAGAGACAGATATCATGACAAAAGTGTATGTAACTGTCATTAATCTCGTTTTCAATGAGAGTATCAATAATTTTACTGCCCTCAGTGGTGTGGGTCTTGATAACCTCAAACTCTTCCTGCGTCAGTTTGCCGGGTTTGAGCAGAATGCTGTCAGGAATCGCAATTTTTCCAATGTCATGGAGGGGCACGGCCTTTACCATAGCGGTGCAGTCAGCCCCCCGCAACTGGTCCATATATGGACTAGATTCCACGAGTTGCATCAGCAGAAGTTCACAAAGGTGCTTCGTACGCTTAACATGCTGACCGGATTCTGCACTGCGGCATTCAATCAAATCAGCCATGGTCTCCATAAAAACTTCCTTGGTGTGAATGAGCTCCTGGGTCTTCTCTTCCACCATATGTTCTAAATTATGACGGTGCATGGAAAGTTCAATTTGGGTGGACACACGCATCCGTACACTTTCAGGCTCAAAAGGCTTGATGATATAGTCTACCGCACCGCCAGAGAGTCCCTTTGCCTCATCACTGCGTTCTGCGGTGATGAAGATAACCGGAATATTCTTGAGCGGATCAAGGGTCTTAATGTGTGCCAACACTTCAAACCCATCCATACCGGGCATAATAACATCCAGCAAGATGAGATCAGGCTTTGATGTTGCATTCTTCAGCAGCGCCAAAGCTTCCTGCCCATTTGCTGCATTGAGTATATCATAGTCTTCGTGTAGAATCTCGTCCAAGATCATTCGGTTTAGCTCGACATCATCTACAACAAGCACACTGGGCCTTGTCTCTACAGTCATACATTCACCAGCCTATCCACAGATTTGTGCAGTCTAACTTCGTGCAATTCTCTGTTTTTCTACTAAAATCGACAAAAAACACGCCAAGTAATATTATAGCAAACTCGTCAAGCCCCATGAAACAAAAAATGGAAGGTAGCAAGCGAAGCAAGCAGTTTTTCCATGCTTCTTAAGGAAGGAAAGAGTGAAGCAGGATCAGCAGTTCATCTTGCGAAACAGGCTTTGCCAAATGTGCGTTCATTCCATGGCCAAGGGCTGCTTCAATATCCTCTTTAAAGGCGTTGGCCGTCTGAGCAATAATGGGGACATCTTTGGAATCTAAGCGGTCCATCTGCCGGATGGTGCTTGCGGCCGTGTAGCCGTCCATTTCAGGCATCTGCACATCCATAAGAATCATATCGTAGTGATTGACGGGAGATTGAGTAAAGATATCCACGGCATGTAGGCCGTTGACCGCCTCATCAATTTCTATGCCCGTCTCCTCTAACATTGAGACAATAATCAACCGATTGATTTCCACATCATCTACCAGCAACATTCGCTTTCCCTTAAACATGTCCCTTGGATTCAAAAGGGAAGTAGGTCGCTCCTCTGTCATAGCCGTATTCTCTAGCCAGAGTTCCATAGAAAAAATACTGCCATTGCCACAACGACTCTCTACGTTAAGCGTACTGCCAAATAACTCAGCAATGCGCTTTGATATCGGAAGGCCAAGTCCTGTTCCGCCATGGTTTTTGGTAATGTCATTGCCACCCTGCTCAAAGGATTCAAAGATGGTATCCATGTATTGAGGGTCAATCCCAATGCCGGTATCCTGCACAGAAAAGCAAACAAGTGTTTTGTCTGATTTGCTCTCTTTCTTCACAGCAGAAAAAATAATTTTTCCTTCAGTGGGAGTGAATTTTACCGCATTCCCAAGCAGATTAATGAGGACCTGTCGTAGGCGCAGGGCATCCAGGTTATAAGACTCACCACTAAAGTCATCAAAATGAGTGATGAATTCAATGCTTTTTTCCTGGCAGCGAGGGCTTATGATGCCGGCAACCGTAGAGAGCAGCTTCATAAGATCAACGGGTTCCGGGGTTAGCTCAATACGACCCGCCTCAATTTTTGAGAGGTCCAAAATGTCATTGAGCAGGCCCAGCAGATGTTGGGAAGAAATCTCGATCTGATCAATGTGGTCTTTGGCAAAGGCAATATCTTCATTCTGACTAAAAATAGGGGCGAGTTTGGTTTGTACAATATGGGTCAAACCAATTATCGCATTCATTGGAGTGCGGATTTCGTGTGACATGCGAGCAAGAAACTCGCCCTTATGGCGATTTGCCAGATTTGCGGCAGCAACAGCGTCCTCTAACTCCAACTGGGTTTTACGCAGAGCCTCTTCCACCTCAACTCGGCGTGTTACGTTGTGGGCAAAGCCCAAAAGACCGAGAAGAACACCTTGCTGATCAAAAAGGGGTGTACGTACAGAATCTAAAATTTCCACATGTCCATCGGCAAAACGGACACTTTCTTCTGCATAGAGAGGACGAGAGTTGCGGATGGCCTTTCGGTCGTTTTCGGCAAAGCCTTTGGCTACCTCAGGGGGTAGCATGTCCTGGGCCATTTTGCCCTCAAAAGATTCCGAAGGCGCTCCCGAAATCGAGGCAAACCGGGGATTCACCGTAAAATAGGCTCCTTGACTATCCATATACCAGATCAAATCTGGAGATGCAGAGAATACTTTGTCTAACAGGGCCTTTTGCGCTTCAATGCGGGCCTGTTCTTTTACAAGATCGGTCATATCGATGGATTCAATGATGTAACCAATTTTTTTGCCCTCTTTATTCAGTAAGTAGTTGCAATTGCCTTTGAGATAGCGACCCGAGTTTTCCAAATACAAAATTTCTGTGTCTGTTCCACTCTCCAGTGCAGCAATGGGGTCATAGGGGGAGTTTGGCGGATAAACGCTGCTTTGGTCGTAATAATTGCCCACAAGCTCATCTAAAGATAAATTGTAGTAGTTTAATCCAATCTGGTTCATATAGATAATCTTTTTATCCATATCAGTAATAACAAGGGGATTGACCACACTGTCTACAATGCTGTCCGCCATGTCATCAAATGCATCGGCCAAGAGGCCAAACTCATCTTTGACTGGGGCGTTGTAGCGGAACTGCCGCTCACCGGAGCGAAAACGAGCAATGCCAATATTGAGCCGCTCTATATTACCGGTAATATAGCCGGCAACCCAAAGGGCGATGACAATGACAAGAACAATCAAGACGGTTGTACTGATGAAAAGATTAAGGGTGGTTGTGCTCTGATTATCTTCAATTGCAGTGGTAAGGTGCTTGCCCATCTCGGTGGCAGGACCTGTAAAGTCCTCTAGGCTAGAGCCGATGGCAACAAAGCCAAAGCCACGTTTGGAGTAATCGTTTTCCTCACTGGGAGCATATTGGCCCGTGTAGTAGGGAATGGCCGCAGCGGTGGTCAGCTTATAGATTTCACTCCAGAGAATATAGAAGGAGCCGGAACCCCCATCCTTAGTTAGATCCATCCAGCCGGTGCATTGGGGGGCATTGTTCAGATAGCGGCCATCCAGTCCCACAAGACCTGCTTGGGTCAGCGCAGCAGCAGGCATTTTTTCTCTCGACTGTTCATAGGATGTGGG
>JBHAQX010000052.1:0-4651 GCA_041830595.1 Evtepia sp. | reverse complement strand
TCTACGGGTAATGGCACTTTCGGCCCCAAGGCTCACGTCCTTCGTCAGACCGATGGCCGTCGCTGTGTTTAGGTAGCCGGTGGGCCACACCATGCCCACATCGGCGTCCTTATAGCCCAGAAGACGCATGAGAATGGTCACAGCCTGTCCGTAGGTAATCACCTGCTCCGGACCAAAGGTGCCATTCGCATAGCCGGAGATAAACTTCTTCTCCCCCCGCACGGCCAGGTTAATATAGCCGGCCGCCCAGTGACTGGACTTTACATCGGGAAAAATCGTAAAGCTCTTATAGCTGGCTGCCTGTTCCCCAAGACCCAGGGCAAGCACTGCCATTTTTGTAAACTGGGCCCGGGTCAGGTTCCCCTCAGGCTGAAAGCTATTGTAGGACACTCCGTTGATGATATTCATCATCTGCAGCACTTCTACGTTTTGCGCCGTTTGGCTGTCCTTGATGTCGGTAAAGTTGCTGGCCATGGCCCCCAGGGGGAAGCTACTGATCAGCAGTAGCAAGGCGAGAAGCAAGCTTCCTCTTTTTTTCCAATTCCTCATATGTTGT
Source organism: Evtepia sp. (assembly GCA_041830595.1). Classification (GTDB taxonomy): domain Bacteria; phylum Bacillota; class Clostridia; order Oscillospirales; family Oscillospiraceae; genus Evtepia. The sequence continues at coordinate 4,095 of JBHAQX010000052.1, read as the reverse complement.
CTCCTTATCATTCTGCCCGCAGAGCCACCACCGGCTGTAACCCAGCGGCTTTGATGGCGGGATAGAGTCCAAAAATAATGCCAAGGCTCACGGAAAAGAGCGCTGCGCCTAGGGTAACCACAGGGGAGGGCAAGAGCATCTCCTTAATCATCAGCTGGCTGGCCACTACGGTAATCAAGGTGCCGAGGCTAATGCCGATGACGCCACCCACACCACAAATCACACCTGCTTCAATCAGAAACTGTGTGACAATGCTCTTTCTCCGGGCGCCAATGGCACGGCGCACACCAATCTCTTTGGTCCGCTCGGTTACGGTAACCAGCATAATGTTCATAATACCAATGCCACCCACCAAAAGAGAGATGCCGGCAATGCCGCCTAACACCAGGGTCATCATCAGCATAGCCTCTTTGTATTGGTTTTGCCAATTCGAGGAGCTATAGACCCAATATTCACCCCTCATCGTGCTGTTGGGATTGTTCGGATCTCCCAACAGGCCCGCAAGAAAGCCGGTTACTTTCGTGGTGACGATGTCTATATTCCCAGGGTTGCTGGCACGAATCACCATACTAGATAAGTCCGTATCGTTCTTTCCCAGGGCCCTTGGGGCTGTGTAAGGAAATAAAATCACATTATCCATCGACCACTCTTTGGGCTGCATAAAATCCTTTTGGGCATAAACACCGACAACGGTAAATGGAACCCCATCTACAATAATATCCTTGCCCACAGGATCTGCCAAATCAAAAAAGTAGCTGGCGGCTCCCGACCCTAATACGCAGACGGTCTTATAGTCATCCACATCTAACCTAGAGATATCCCGCCCTCTGGCAATCTCAAAATTATTGCACAGGGCATATTGGTCGCTGCCCAAAACAACCCGAAAGTTATACTGGGGACCGGAGTCCTCCATCACCATCATGCCGCCGCCCATCATGCCGCCACCCATGGTATCTCCACCCGTTTTTTTGGTTCCATAGGAAATCACACTGTAAGGCATATTTCCTTGGGGGGTGATCCCAGTCACTAAATCCCCAAGTTGCAAACAGTAATCATAGACCTCTTCAAAAACAGGCATACCATTGTAGTAATAGGCGGAAACATCAATGGTATTGGTGCCCATGGCCTCATACATCTCCATACTCTTTTTGTTCATACCTTGCATAATAGAGACAATGGCCATAACCGCTGCTACCCCGATGATAATACCCAACATGGTAAGAGCAGAGCGGCCCTTGTTGCCCCAGATGGAGCGAAAGGCCATCTTAAACGCCTGCCATAGGTTCATACCACGCCACCTCCTGGGTTTTGTCTTCCACAATCAGTCCATCGGAAATCCGCAGTAGCCGTCGAGCCGTTTCCGCAATGCCGTTGTCATGGGTGATGAGGATGATGGTACTGCCCTCCCGGTTGAGCTGCCTCAGAAAATCCAGCACCTCCTGCCCGGTACGGCTGTCCAATGCTCCTGTGGGCTCGTCGGCCATGATGATGGGCGGCAGGGTGGAAATGGCCCTTGCAATGGCCACACGCTGCTGCTGACCGCCAGACATCTCCACAGGCCTATGCTTATAGCGGTTGGCAAGACCCACACGGTCTAAGGCCTCCATGGCCATGTCCCGCCGTTTGCCCGGGTGAACCCCCTGATAGATGAGGGGCAGCTCCACATTTTCCAGGGCGGTGAGGGAGTGAATCAGATTAAAGCTCTGAAAAATAAAGCCAATCTGCTTGTTGCGAATTTTTGACAGTTCCGGGTCGGATAGGTCTGCCACATCGGTGCCGTCTAAGTGATAGGTACCATAGCTGGGGATATCCAAGCAGCCTAAAATATTCATCATGGTAGACTTGCCGGAACCAGAGGGCCCTACCACCGCCACAAACTCCCCCCGGTCAATGGTGGTGCTTACCCCATCTAGGGCTCGCACCTCAGCCTCTGTCCCCTCACTGTAGATTTTATATACATTTTTTAATTCAATCAGCATAGTGGCCTCACTTAATAGAAGCCGTAGTAGTCATCTTGCTTGATTACTTGGCTGAATACCTCTTGCATCTCCTCGAGTCCGCTAATAATTTCTACATTGTAGTTATCGGAAAGACCAATCTCCACCGGTACGGCAAAGTAACCCGTCGGTGGCACACCTAAGGCGCTTCCATCTACATCAATGGCATTGTCGGGACGCACATCGGTTTTCACAAAAACCACGTTAATGGCCTCCCCGGTCTCGGGATCAGATACAGACTTAACACTTTGTAGCTGCAGCATGAGACAGTCTTCCCTCTTGCTAGCTGCCAGCTTATAGGTTACGCTGGCACCACTCATTAGTATTCCCTCAGGGTTGTCAGCCAAAATTTTTATGGGAAAGCTTGTCATGCCATTTTCAAACTTGCCCTGCAGGCTCACGCTCTCTACCACACCGGTACTCATGACATCAGACTGTGTAAGCTCCACCACATCGCCAACCTTCACACTGCGAATGCTGCGCTCATCCACCTTTGCCTCTACAAGAATCTGAGACTCGTCAAGAACACTGGCAACCACCGTGTTTGCAGGGATCTCCTGTCCTCGGGTAACGCCTAGGCTGACTAACCCATCAATGGGTGCTACACCCTGGAGGTTCTCACGGTTCTCCTTGGCCTTTTCCAAGTCCTTCTGAGCCTTGGTCAGGTTTTCCTCTGCGGTGAATATCTCGGTATCGTTGTCATCCCCTTTTATTTTGAGCACAAGGGCTCCCGCCGATACCTTTTGGTAGTTCTGCACATTAAATTGGGTCACTTCACCAGAGACCTTGGTTTTAACCTGAGTTTCCTTAAAATAGGTCAGCTCACTCTGCTCATAGGGGCTAATGGTCTCTGTCCCGGTGGAGATGGTAGCAGAGGCCACCAGCTTTTCAGTCAATGTACCGGGATTGTCAATAACGATATCCACACGGAACAGGCGGGACCCCTCGGGAGAAATGCGCTCCACCTTCTTGATCTCCGTAATCGCACCGCTCAGCTGCTCCATAGCAGAGGGGATGGAAACCTGCACCACTTGTCCCACATATACCTCGTGCTCATAGGCATAGCTATAGTATTGGGTCAGCTTCAGCTTGCTGTCATCCACCAGGCGGGCAATCAATTCACCGCTGCCCACTTCTTCCCCTTTTTTCAGCTCTTTTACTTCAATCAGTTTGCCCGCAAAGTCAGCATAAATATTCAAATTTGACCGAGCCTCATACAAGGTGCGCAGCTGCTTTTGATACCCCTCTACCTCCCGCTGAGCTGCCGTTACGGCCTCCTGGGCAGCAGAACTATCAATCAAATAAAGAGGTGTGCCTGCGGTAACAAAATCACCCTCGTTTACGTAAACATCCAACACCGTACCACTGGTGGTTACCGTAATGGTCTCTGACTTTTTTGCCTTGGTCAGGCCGTGCCCCTCCACCTGACTCGTGATAGTGCCACGGACAACATAATCATTCATAATCTCATTTGGCTCTTTCTTGCCGCTCCACAGGATAAGCGAAACAATCCCAGCTATCAACAACAAGCTAACCGCAATGGCAATAATAATCGGTAGCTTCTTACGTTTTTTCTTCTTTTTCACCATAGGTACCCGAGGCGATTGATCAAATCCGCCAACCCCCTGGTCTGCAGATGGCTCTCCACCCTGCACGGTTACATTATCTTGCATATCTTCCAGCTCCTTTTCCCCCACAACTTTTTCAAACTGTATTAAGTTTACTAGTATACTTATATCACTATACGACCGTTTCGTCAATGGATTTTCCGTAAGACAAGCCATTGACCTTTAGACGTTTTTTCTCTATCCATTGTTCCTTCGGTTATTTTTCCCTCTCATTTTTTTGGAAAAATAACCGCTGTCTCTATCGAAAAATCCCCCAAACAGAAGCACGGCTTCCGCTTGGGAGATTGAAGAATTCACTGTTTTTATAGTACTGCCCGCAAAAACTCCTGGGTTCGAACCTCTTTCGGGTTTTGAAACAGTTCCTGGGGTGGCGCCTGCTCTGCAATCACACCATCGGCCATTAAAATCACACGATCCGCCATGTCACGAGCAAAACCCATCTCATGGGTAACCACCACCATGGTCATACC
>JBHAQX010000051.1:0-27691 GCA_041830595.1 Evtepia sp. | reverse complement strand
TATCGGGCTGATGCACCAAGTAGTTGTTGACCAAAAGCTTGGCCACACAGCCCACCGCCATGACGATGATGGGCAGATTGACAAAGCCGCTGGCCTGCAAGACTGCGTTGCAAATAAACATCAACGAGATAAAGATAGACGCCACACCTAAAATCGCCATACAGGGAACAGCCGTGGAATAATCCGTTCCAAAGAAGAGCAGGCGAATCACCGGCCCGGCCAGCACCGTTAAGCCAATGCCCGCCGGGAAGGCAAAGAGACAGGAAATGCGCAGAGAGGACTCCGAGACCTTACGGGCCTGGTTCCAATCCTTGTGCACAATACTGGCAGACACTGCCGGAATAATCGCCGCTGTAATGGCGACCATAAAGGAGGAGGGCAGATTGAAAATAGTGACTGCCTTCTGGTAGGAGCCATAGGTTGCAATCACAGGATCAATCATCTCTAAATCCGGAAGCACAAAATGAATGCCCTGATAAAAGGACGCTGGGGGCAGCCCCATCACATCACGCAAAATGTTCTGCACCTGGTAGGTGTCCAGCATGGTGGTAATGGGGACAATGGAGGCTCCGATGGTAATGGGGATGGCAATCACCATAAGGCGCTTTAGGATAAACTTCGCCGAATCCGGCTTATCGGTGGCCGTTTCCACTTCCCTTTTTTTGCGCCGTGCAAAGTCCAGGAACAGATACACCAGGGCGATGCCCGCACCGGCGGTTACGCCAAAGATGGCCCCCGCGGCTGCCACTTCCGTTCCTGCAGAGATGCGCATAAAGTATACGGCAAGGCCAATGCCCACTACCACCTTAACCGCCGCCTCAATAATCTGAGAAACAGAGGTGGGCACCATGTTCGCATGGCCCTGGGCATAGCCCCGGAAAGCGGAAATCACACAGACAAAGAAGCAGGCCGGGGCTAGGGCCCGCACGGCGGTCGCTGCCATGCCGTTGCCCAATAAGTTCGTAAAGGGCCCTGCAAAAGCAAACATAATCACCGTAGTCAGAACGCCCAAGACCAAAAAGGCACCCAAGGCCACCTGAAAGGTCCGGTTCACCTGATTGCGGCGATCCAAAGCATCTGCCTCGGCAATGGTCTTGGACAAGGCCAGGGGCAGGCCTGCTGTAGAAACCATCAGCAGCAGGTTATAAATGACATAGGCGTTATTAAAGTGGCCGAAGCCCTCATCCTGCAAAATGTTTCCAATGGGGATTTTAAACACGGCACCCAGTATCTTTACAATGGTAATGCCCATCATCATGATGGCAACTCCACCAAAAAATGTGCCTTTTTTATTGGATCCTTGGCTCAAGGGTTTGCCCTCCATACTCTTTTTTCAACGATTGACAAGGCTTGTTTGCTCTCCTTTTTTCCCTCACTTTTCCGCTAGGCACGGGGAAACAGGAGAGGCAAGGCATATTGCTGCACTTCCCTATATGTCTCTTCCACATCTAAGGTAGTATAGACACCCTTTTCATAGAGTACCTTCCCACGGGCCATGGTTAGCACCACATCAGAGCCCCGGGCAGAATAGACCAAATTGTCTGCCACATTGTGGCAGGGTGTCATATGGGGCACATGGCTGTTTACCAAGATGATATCCGCCACATAACCGGCTTGAATCTGGCCGGTTTTCCGCCCCAAAGCTCGAGCTCCCTGGCTGGTGGCCATGTGCAGCACATCCATGGGACGAAGGGCAAGGGGGTCACAGTTTGCTCCATTGTGGAGCACCGCGGCCATCTTCATCTCGCCAAACATATCATGGCTGTTGTTGGAGGAGACCCCATCCGTGCCCAAAGCAAGGGCAACCCCGGCCTGCTTCATGGCAGGAATGGGGGCAATCCCCGAGCCCAGTTTTAAGTTGGACACCGGGTTGTGCACACAGGTAACCCCCCGCTCTTTCATCAGGGCCCAGTCCTCGGGGGTGGTGTACACACAGTGAGCGGCAATGGCACGGGTATTCCACACACCATAGTCATCTAGGGTTTGCAGAGGTGTTTTTCCGCTGCGACCGATGCAGGCCTCCTGCTCGGCCCTGGTTTCGGACACATGGACGTGCATTCCCAGGTTTTCTTCCTGGGCTAAGTCAGCCAAAGCCCGCCATAACTCCGCTCTGGAAGTATACTCTCCGTGGATAGACACGTCAACTAAAATCTGCCCCTCCCCATAGCCATGCCAGTTTTTTGCCAGCTGCCGGGCCTCCAAAATTGGGGGGTAGGTTTTGGCATCAAACTCCGGCTGGAATAGGGTAGTACCCCGGGCAATGTTTGCACTAATTCCAGCCCCTACCACTTCCTCACAGATGACCTCGCAGAAGTCATACATATCGGCGATGGTGGTCACTCCGTTGGCAATCAGCTCGGCTAGGGCCAGCTTGGTGCCGGCCCGAATGCAGCGGGCGTCCATCTTCGCCTCGGCTGGGAAGATATACTCATGAAGCCATGTCTGCAAATCCGTACCCCCGCCATAGCCACGCAGAAGGGTCATGGGCACATGGGTGTGGGCATTGACCAGCCCAGGCATGAGGATATTCCCTAAGCCGTCGATCTCCCGGTCAAAGCTGCCCTTCGGGCGCTGGGTGCCAACCGAAGCAATGTTCCCATGCTCCACCACCACAAATGCGTTGGGGAGGATGGTCCCTTGCTCGTCCATACACAGAGTGGTACAATTAAAAAACAGAGTCTTCACGGGCAGAGCCTCCTCGTCTTACAGCTTGTTCAGGCAGCCCAACACCAGGGCAGAAAACTGCTCTCGGGCAGCTGCTGCCGCATCCAGCACTTCCTGCTCCGACAGGGGCTGGGGCAGAATGCCCGCCGCCATATTGGTGATAAGGGTAATGCCCAGCACCTCCATGCCACAATGACCGGCCACAATGACCTCGGGCGCCGTGGACATGCCCACAGCGTCACCACCCAGCAGCCTTGCCAGGCGCACCTCGGCAGGGGTTTCGTATTGGGGGCCGGGGAAATACATATAAACCCCTTCTTTTAGGGGTAAATGAAGAGCCCGGGCCTCATCCCTGGCAAGCTCCTGTAGACGTGGGGTATAGAGGTAGCTGGAATCTGGAAAACGGGTTCCAAACTCCGGAATGTTCTCTCCCCGCAGCGGTGACTCCAAGAAAATCTTAATCTGATCCACAATCAGCATCAAATCGCCGGCCTGAAAGCCGGTGTTCACGCCCCCCGCTGCATTGGTTACAATCAAGGTCTTGGCACCCAAAAGCCGCAGCACCCGCACAGCGTAGGATACCTCCTCATAGGAGTAGCCCTCATAGTGGTGCATTCGCCCCTGCATCACAGCCACAGGCTTGCCGGAGAGCATACCAAACACCAGCTGGCCCTTGTGCCCCGGAGCCGTGGATGCCTTGAAATGAGGGATACCGTGATAGGGAACCACCACAGGGTTTTCCACCCTGTCTCCCAGTTCCCCAAGGCCGGAGCCTAAGATCATGAGTACCTCTGGTGTAAATGCTCCAATCTTGCCGCGAAGATAGTCCGCGCTCTCCTGATATGCTGCAAATCCCTGGTTCATACGCTACCCCTTTCTCTCTGTGACCCTTGATAAATCATCTTTTTTCCCGTTTTATTCTATGTGGTATCTTACACCAGACTATTGAAAAAAGCAAATCATTTCCGCTTCTACCTCCCATTTTTAGCCACCGAACAATCAGTCCCTCCGCTTTCTGCTACAAGGGAAAAGCCCCCTTTTCCATAAAAACTGGATGAAATGATGAAAATGAAAGCCGCCTGCCCCCACACCTTGACAGCCCTTCTGGAAAGCTTTATAATACGGTATTATCGTACTTCGTGGATGAACGAATGTTTTTCTCTGCTTTAATTGACGAAAGTGTTCGCCGCCTGAATTCGGCTTTAGAAAGGATGTTTTACTATGGCAAATAATGAGCGTGTTTTTAACTTTTCCGCCGGCCCTTCCATGCTTCCTCTGGAGGTGCTGACCCGCGCCGGGGCTGAGATCACCAATTATAAGGGGTCCGGCATGTCCGTTATGGAGATGAGCCATCGATCGAAAGCCTTTCAGCAGATTTTTGATGACACCCAGGCTAGTTTCCGCAGACTCCTGCAGGTGCCGGACAACTATAAGATTCTTTTCCTACAGGGTGGTGCCTCCACCCAGTTCTCCATGGTTCCACTGAACCTCATCGGAAAAACCGGAAAGGCCGACTATGCAGTCACCGGTAACTTTGCAAGCATCGCCTATAAAGAGGCCACTCGCTATGGCCAAATTAATCTGGCTGCCAGCTCGGAGGACAAAAACCACAGCTATATCCCCTCACAGAGCCAGCTAAACCTTGACCCCGAGGCCTCCTACTTCTACTACTGTGCCAATAACACCATTTATGGTACTGCCTGGCAGTATGTGCCCGAGACCGGCAACGTGCCTCTGGTATGCGATATGTCCTCGGAGATCATGTCTCGTCAAATCGATGTGTCAAAGTATGGCATCATCTTTGCCGGAGCACAGAAAAATCTGGCCCCCTCCGGCCTTACCATCGCCATCGTGCGGGAGGACCTGGCCGGAAACGAGCTGCCCTTCACCCCTCTCATGATGAACTACAAAACCATGATGGACAACGACTCCATGTACAATACACCCCCCTGCTGGTGCATCTACATGCTGGGCCTGATGCTGGACTGGGTGGATGCTCAGGGCGGAGTCCCCGGCATTGAGGCCATGAAGAGCAAGAAAGCCAAAATGCTCTACGATGTGCTGGATGCCTCTAAGCTCTTCACCTGCCCCGCTCAGCCCGGTTCCCGCTCCGATATGAATGTGGCCTTCCGTGCCGCTACGGAAGAGCTGGATGAAAAGTTTGTAAAGGAAGCCACCGCCCAGGGCCTCACCACTCTGAAGGGCCATCGCAAAGTGGGCGGCATGCGTGCCTCCATCTACAACGCCATGCCCATGGAGGGCATTGAGAAGCTGTGCGACTTTATTCTCGCCTTTGATAAAAACAATTAAGGAGATATCCTGACATGTATAAGATTAAAACCCTTAACAAAATCTCCCCCAAAGGGCTTGCCAAGCTTGACCCAGCTTCCTTTGAGGTGGATGACAATTTTGACAACGAGCATGCCATTATGGTGCGCTCCGCCAGCCTCCACGACTACGCGTTCCCTTCTGAGCTCCTTGCCATCGCCAGAGCCGGCGCCGGGGTCAACAACATTCCCCTGGACAAGGCTGCCGATGCAGGTATTGTGGTCTTTAACACCCCCGGTGCCAATGCAAACGCCGTAAAGGAACTGGCCATCGCTGCCCTCCTCCTCTGTGCCCGTGACATTGCCGGGGGCATTCAGTGGGTGAAGGCCCAGGCGGAAGCCGGTGTTGATGTGGCTGCCGTTGTGGAAAAGGGCAAGAGCCAATTTGCCGGTATGGAGCTGATGGGTAAAACCTTAGGCGTTGTGGGCCTGGGCGCCATTGGCATTCAGGTGGCCAATGCCGCCTGCGCCTTGGGAATGCAGGTCATTGGTTATGATCCCTACCTCTCCGTTTCCTCTGCCCTCACCCTGGATCCCAGAGTTCGCCATGTGCAGAAGCTACCTTCCCTCTATGCTGCCGCTGACTACATCTCCCTTCACCTGCCTATGACTGCCGAGACCAAGGGGTCCATTAATGCGGAAGCCTTTTCCCAGATGAAGTTTGGGGTGCGCATTGTAAACCTGGCCCGTGGCGAGCTGGTCAACGACGGGGATATGAAGAAGGCCCTAGACGAAAAGCGTGTGGCGGCCTATGCCACCGACTTCCCCAATAGCGATATTGCAAACTTCCCCCATGTCATCCCCATTCCCCATCTGGGTGCCTCCAGTGAGGAGAGTGAGGAGAACTGTGCCGTGATGGCCGCCTCTGAACTGCAAAATTATTTGGAAAACGGCAACATCACAAACTCGGTGAACTATCCCTCCCTCACCATGGATCGCAGCAGCAGCGTTCGCATTTGTGTCCTATTCAATGTATTGGCCCCCAACACCCCGGACCCTGTGGCTGCCATTACAAACTGCCTGGCTGTGGACAGCGTGCAGGTTGAAAGCATGTCCAGCCGCATTAAAGGGAACTATGGCTACATCGTATTGGATACCAACGAAGATGTGACCCAAGCTGTTGTAAAGGATCTAGAGGCCATTGATGGCATCCTTCGGGTTCGGGTTCTTCGGGCCTAAGGCGGCGCCTTATGACAGAGATACATTCCAGCGCCTGGGTCCACCCCAGTGCGGTGATAATCGGTAATGTTCACTTAGGTGAAGAGGTTAACGTCTGGTGCAATGCGGTGCTCCGTGGCGTTGGCATGGTGATTACCGTGGGCCGCGGCTCTAATATTCAGGACTGCGTAGTGCTCCACGGTGATATTGGAAATAACGTACATATTGGAGAACAAGTCTCTCTGGGGCACGGAGCTGTCATCCACGGCTGTACCATCGAGGACAACTGCGTGATCGGAATGAATGCAACGGTACTGGATCACGCTGTGGTGGGTGCCGGTTCCATTGTGGGCGCAGGTGCCGTGGTGCCCGCCGGCATGATCATCCCCCCCGGCAGCCTGGTGGTGGGGATGCCTGCCCAAGTGAAAAAATCCTTGGGCGAGTCCGCTGTGGCGGCCAATATTAAAAATGCCAAAGACTACTGCGCCTTTGCAAAAGAGCAGAAAGACCTCGCCTCGAACAAGTAAAAAAACACAACCATCCCTCCTGAGATCTGTCTCCGGGGGGATGGTGATCTTATTTTGTAAGGAGGGCCGTTGTGATGTCGGAGAACTCCCATGCTCTTTTTGAGCCAACTTTTTTTGATTTTATCAACCTAGAGGGCAGCCCCTGCCGAGGCGCTGACCAGCTCTGGTTTGAAGACCGCTGGCAGCAACGGGCTGGCTGCGGTCCAACCACGGCGGCCACCTGCCTTGCCTATCTGGCCCACCGGAACCAAGGCCTTGCTGCCCTCTCTCCCCAGGGGCGTCTTGCTGCCCAGGAGTTTGTCTCCTACATGGACGATGTTTGGCAGCATGTAACCCCCACTAAGCGAGGCCTTCACTCTCTGGAGCTCTATTGGAAGGGCTGCCTTGCCTTTGCCCAGGAGAGAGGCTGCCTCCTCTCCTATCAGGAGTTGGATATTGGCGGCAAGCACGCCCATTCCCGCCCGGACCTCTCCCGCTGTAAGGATTTTATTCTAAGTGGACTGGACCATGATTTGCCCATTGCCTTTCTCAATTTCTCCAATGGTCTGCTAAAGAATTTGGACAGCTGGCACTGGGTCCCCATCATTGGGGCTACCAAAAAGGCCGACGGCAACTTTTTTTGCAGAATCTTAGATGAGGGCCAGGAGAGAGAGATTGACTTCTCCCTCTGGCACCGCAGCACCTTTCAAGGTGGCGGCCTTGTTACCTTGGGCCCCCATACATAAGCAAAAGCCCTGGAGGATTTGATTCCTCCAGGGCTTTTTTTCTTACTTTTTCAGCAGCTTGCCGTTGATGGCAATGTGGTCCAGGCCATTGGCATGGTAGACAAAGGTGCTCTCCTTTTGAGCGCCGCAGACTTCCGTCACAGCGGTGTGAATGCCCTGGCCCATGATCTCAATCTTTTCCACAGGCAGGGGGGCAGCCTCCATGTTGACAACAACCATGGGGGAATCCACACGTTTTCCATTGTCATAGAGGTATTCGTACTCATTGACATAGGTGTGAATCACAGGGCCTTTTTCTCCCTTAAACACGGGCACGGTGGCGGCATAAATCTTCTCCACCAGACTGTCTCGGGTTTGATCGTCCAGCTTGGGTCCATACACATACATAGATGGCATTGTTTGTTCTCCTCTTCTTTCTATTCTGGCACGCCGAATCGGCGTATCCTACTTTTGTTAACTGTTCTTTCTCTTTAGCTTCACTAGATTTCCTTTATCGTCCTCCACATAGGCTCGCTCCAAGTGGCTCTCCAAGCTGCGCTTCACCGCCTCGGAGTACTCCGCCCGCAGGGCGGCACGTTCTGCCGTCTCTTCCGGCGTAAGGCCCTCTGTCCGATGCTTCCAGGCCAATTCGTTGATTCGATCAATCTTTCCCTGGTCCATTTCTTTCCCTCCTCTATTCGTAGCGATCCAGTTCAATGATGATACGCCCTTTTTTACTGTTTCCTAACACGCTTTGCAGCACACACTTCCCAAGACCCCGGCAGGTGATCACATCCCCCTGGGTCAACATCTTATCTGTCTTTTCACAGGGCAAATGATTCACCAGCACCCGCTTTGCCCCAATGTATTCCCCGGCTTTACCCCGGGAGAGCGAAAACCCAGCGGCCAACACCCCATCTAGGCGCAGGGATGCAACGGTATCCCGTATCTTCCGCAGCTCCGGTGTTCGGCTCTCCAGCTGAGCCAAGGGAATGGGAGTAAGGGTAAGGGGATAGCGTCCCGCACTGCTCCATTGGTCCATCAGAATGCCCAAGGTCTCTCGCAAGAGCACCAGTTGGCAGCCTTTTTCTTTGAGTAAAATATCGCCAATCTTTTCTCGGGTGATGCCCAACCCCATAAGAGAGCCCAAGTAGTCCCGGTGTCCCAGTTTGGCCATGGGCGGCACCAAAACCTCCAAGGCACACAGGGGGCCCTCCTCCTGGTCAAAAAACATGGTTTCATCCATCCAGCTGGGAAGAAAGGCGCAAATGCAACGTTCCGCCCCTTCATAGCCCCCGGTAAACAGGTAGGAGTCCTGGGGCAGACGAGAAAGCTGCTGTCTAGCCATGGCCTGCTCCTCCGGGGAAAGAAAGCTACTATGGGCCGGAATATCCCGCTCCTGGCTTACCCGACTCTTGTCTAGCAGACGGGCAAGCAATATCTTGTGGTTGGGGTCTCCAGCAAACTGGCTATGCTGTCCCGTTTTTTTCATAGAGAAACCCCGCTTTGCTTTTCATACCTTACACCTAGTATATCCTCTCACCTAAGCTCTTGTCAACAAAAGGCAAAGGCAGTATAATGAATTGACGATTTTAAAACCCGCACAACGATTCTTACCATAGAGGGGTATCCTTATGAAAATGCTGCTATTTATCTATAACCGTTTTGCGGGAAAGGACCGCAACTGGGTCGGCCTCTCCGATATTGTACAAACCCTGACGGCAGAAGGCTTTTTAGTCACCACCTACCCCACCCAGGCCCCGGGTGATGCCGCTGGGGCGATGACCCGCTGGGGCGCGAACTATGACCGGGTTGTGGTTGCCGGGGGAGACGGCACCCTCAACGAGGCCATCTCCGGTCTACTGCTGCTGGAGGATAGACCGATTTTGGGCTACATTCCCATTGGGACAACCAACGATTTTGGACGAACTCTTTCCTTGCCTCAAAATCTAATTGATGCTGCCCTGGTGGCGGCCGGCGGATCCCCCAAATCCTGTGATGTGGGCTATTTTAATGGGCGCCCCTTTGTCTATGTGGCCGCCTTTGGGGCTTTTGTGGATGTTCCCTTCTCCACGCCCCAGCCCAGCAAAAATCTGCTGGGCTATGCAGCCTATCTGCTCGAGAGCGTAAAGCACCTGGGCACTATGAGTCCAAGACAGGTTACGTTGGAGCATGACTGGGGTACCTTTTCCGGCAAATACCTCTATGGTATGGTAAGCAACAGCACCTCCGTCGCCGGAATTAAGGGCTTTCCCCCGGGGGATCCCCATCTGGATGATGGACTGTTAGAAGTTACCCTCATTCCACCTCCCAAGGATATTCTCGAGCTGGAGCGTTTGGCAAGGGGCCTGCTTTTGGGCCAGCTAGATGTAGTGGCTCCTATGATTATCACGTTTTCTACCCCAAGAGTAAAGATTACCTGTGATGAGGAAATGATCTGGACCCTAGATGGAGAAAACGGCGGTCAGCACGCTGTGGCCGATATTTTTGTAGAGCATAGAGCCTTTACCATCGTACATGGTGAATAAGGACACTTTGCTTCAAAATGGATGAATGTTGGGTAAAAACCTTTTTAAATGAATAAGCTTACAAAAAACTTGCATTATTCTCCTTTATTGTGTATAATTCCCATAGCAAAGATCGCCTTGCTTCTTTGCAGAAAGAGAGGTTTTAAAATGAAAAAGATACTTTCCTTGTCCCTGGCAGCTCTGTTCTGCCTGGCTCTTCTGGCCGGTTGCAGCAAGCCTGCACAACCTGAAACACCTGGGACGGATGAGCCTGCACCGGGTGAGCCCGTCTTATCCATCCTCCCCACCGAGTATATTGTAGAAGACTACGCCATTGCAGTCAGCCTAGACAACACCGAGCTTCTTGACAAGATTAACACGGCTCTTGCCGAGCTGAAGGCTGATGGTACCCTCCAGGCTATTATTGACAAGTATATTGAAGATGTGCCCCATGAGCTGAGCTTTCAGCAGGACCTTCCCGCAGATGCTCCCGTGCTGAAAATGGGCACCAACGCCTTCTTCCCCCCCTATGAGTTCTATGATGATACCGACACCATTGTCGGCATCGACGCCGAAGTAGCTGCTGCCATTGCCGACAAACTGGGCATGAAGCTGGAGATCTCTGACATGGAGTTTGACTCTGTCTTGGCCGCCATCCAGACCGGCAATATCGACATGGCTATGGCCGGCATTACTGTAACGGAAGAGCGCAAGGCATCTATGAACTTCTCCGACAGCTATGCTACCGGCGTGCAGTCTGTCATCGTGAAAAATGGTGGAACCATTACCGATGTAAGCGACCTCTTTGCCGAAGGTGCAAACAACCGAATTGGTACCCAGATGGGAACCACCGGCTACCTCTATTCCACTTGGGATATTGAGGAAGAGGGTCTGGGCACCGTGGTCGGCTACCCCAAAGGGGCCGAGGCTGTGCAGGCGCTGATGTCCGGCCAAGTTGACTGCGTGATTATTGACAACGAACCCGCCAAGGCTTTTGTTGACTTTTATAATAACACTGCCAACTAATTCCACTTTATCTGCATAAAAAGTTAGGGGCGGCCATGGCCGCCCCTATTCTACGCATACTGACAAAGGAGTGAGCTTCCATGCCCCACTGGATTGCAGACATTTCCAACTTTTGGGTTTTGCAACAGGCCAGATTTTACAAAAGCTTTATTGTAGGTGATCGGTGGACACTTTTGGTCACCGGTGTTCGAAACACCTTAGCCATCACTTTTTTTGCCTGTTTGATTGGCATTGCCATCGGCATGTTAATCGCCATCATCCGCACCACCCATGATAAAAACGTTGACACCATGGGACGAGGAGCAGGTCGCTTTTTCCTAAAATTTCTCAACGGAATTTGCAAGTTTTATCTTACTGTCATCCGAGGCACACCTGTGGTGGTGCAGCTATTTATCATGGTTTTTGTCATCTTCGCCTCGGAAGATGCGTTCCGTACCGCAATTCTAACCTTTGGTATTAACTCCGGCGCCTATGTGGCGGAGATCATCCGCTCTGGCATTATGTCCATTGACAAGGGCCAGTTTGAGGCTGGGCGCAGTCTGGGCTTTAACTACATCGAGACCATGCGTTACATCATCATGCCCCAGGCTCTCAAGAATGTCATCCCGCCTTTGGCCAACGAGTTTATTGTCCTACTTAAAGAGACCGCTGTAGCTGGCTGGGTCGGAGTGACCGAATTGACCCGCAATGGACAAAAAATTATGAACTTATCTTATGACGCCATGTATGCCTACCTTGCTATTGGTGTGGTCTATCTGGTTTTGGTCATGTTCTTCACCTGGTTGGTTGGCAAGCTGGAAAGGAGGCTGATGTCTCGTGGCCACTGATATTCTCATTGATGTAAAAGACCTGCAAAAGCACTTTGCCGGTGGTGCGATTAAGGCCCTAGATGGAATCGACGCCCAGATAAAACAGGGCGAAGTGGTGGTTGTCATCGGCCCCTCCGGCTCGGGAAAGTCAACCTTTCTGCGCTGCTTAAACCTATTGGAGCAGCCCACAGGGGGTACCATCACCTTTGAAGGGCACGATATTACAGACCCTAAGGCAAATATTAACCTACATCGCCAAAAGATGGGTATGGTCTTTCAGCATTTTAACCTCTTCCCCCACATGACGGTGCTGAAAAACATGATTTTGGCTCCCGTGAAGCTTTTAAAGCAGTCAGAGGCTCAGGCAACGGAAAAGGCCATGGAGCTTTTGGAGCGTGTAGGACTGAAGGACCGGGCAGATGCCTACCCCAGCCAATTATCCGGCGGGCAGAAACAGCGCATTGCCATTGTCCGTGCCCTGTGTATGAACCCCAACGTTATGCTCTTTGACGAGCCTACTTCCGCCCTGGACCCGGAGATGGTAGGCGAAGTGTTGGACGTTATGAAGCAGCTGGCCCTGGCTGGTATGACCATGGTGGTGGTCACCCACGAGATGGGCTTTGCCCGTGAGGTTGGCGATCGGGTCATCTTCATGGCCGATGGGCGCATTGTGGAGGAGAATATCCCGGAGGAAATTTTTTCTCGTCCCCAGGAAGAGCGCACCAAAAACTTTTTAGCAAAGGTGCTGTAAGAGGAGGCTGGTTTTTTGTCCGGGCATTTACATTTTTCTTCCTCTCAAGCTTTTCGACAGTGGCTTGAAACAATGGCCACCTCAGACGAGGGTGTATGGCTGCTTTTTGGCAAGTCCGGTGGACCAAACACCCTAACCGCTAATGAGGCCTTGGAAGAAGCTCTATGCTTTGGCTGGATTGACGGCCAGATGAAACGCCTGGACGACACTTCCTATGTCAAATATTTTTCCCAGCGGCGACCAAACAGCAAGTGGTCTGAAAAGAACAAGGTCCTCGCCCAACGCTTAGAAGCGCAAAATAGAATGACCTCCCATGGCAGGGCAAAAATAGAGGAAGCCAAGAAAAATGGTCAGTGGGGGAAAGTGAACACCCTAACCGTTACCGAGGATGATCTTGGGGTTTTGGTTCGTCTCTTACAGGAGTATGAGCCGGCCTATACCAATTTTCAGGCCATGTCCCCTTCTGTTCAAAAAACCTACGCTCGTGCCTACTATGATGCAAAGACCGATGCCGCCAGGCAGCGCCGTATCGCCTGGATGGTGGATCGGCTCAACCAAAATTTAAAGCCGATGTAGGCTTTTTCAAAAAAAGCGCCCGACAGGTATAACACCTGTCGGGCACTTTTTGCTTCCAATGGACTTATTTACTCTGTTTCTCCCTCTTGCTGAGAAGAAGGGGCTTGGTTTTCCGTTTTTTCCGCCGGAAGAGAAAGGGTCTTCAGCCTCTCCTCCAACGCCTGGGGGTCTGTATAAGCCAGGTCAAACTCCTCGGCGGACATGGTCTCATGATGGAGCAAGTATTGGGCTACTAGCTCCAGCTTATCCCTGTGCCGCTCCAAGATCTCCCGGCAGCGCACATATTGCTCGGAGACAATTCGCTTAATCTCCTCATCAATCAGGCCCGCTACCTCTTCGGAATAGCTGCGTGACTGACCCATGCTGCGGCCAATGAACACCTGGGTTTCATCCCCAAAGGCCACGGTGCCAATGAGAGGACTCATACCATACTTGGTCACCATAGCCCGGGCCGTTTCGGTAGCCCTCTGCAGATCATTGGATGCCCCTGTGGAGCTATCCCCCAACACAAGCTCCTCCGCCACACGGCCACCCAAGAGGCAGCAGATGCGCTCCTCCAGCTCGATTTTAGAGCGGTAGGGTTTGTCCTCCTGGGGAAGAAAAATCGTGACGCCACCTGCCATGCCCCGGGGGATAATGGTGATATGATGAACCGGGTCCTGGGTGGGCAAATCTCGAATCACCACCGCATGGCCTGCCTCGTGGTAGGCGGTCAGGCGCTTTGCATGTTCTGGAATCACCCGGCTCTTCTTCTCCGGCCCGGCGATGACCTTTAGCAGGGCCTCGTCCAGCTGGTCTTTGGAGATCACCGGCTTCTTATGTCGGGCAGCTAGTAGGGATGCCTCGTTCATCAGATTCTCCAGGTCTGCCCCGGTAAACCCACTGGTGGTTCTGGCCAAGTCTAAGATATTGACATCATCGGACAGAGGCTTATTTCTGGCATATATCTTCAAGATCTCTTCTCTGCCACGAATGTCGGGTAATCCCACATAGACCTGACGGTCAAAGCGGCCGGGACGCAGGAGCGCCGGGTCTAGGACATCGGCCCGGTTGGTGGCAGCCATCACAATCACGCCCTCGTTGTTTGCAAAGCCGTCCATCTCAACTAAAAGCTGGTTCAGGGTTTGCTCACGCTCATCGTGGCCTCCCCCAAGTCCCGTTCCTCTCTGACGACCCACCGCATCAATTTCATCAATAAAAATAATGGCCGGTGCTGTCTTTTTTGCCTCACCAAATAGGTCGCGCACACGAGCGGCACCTACACCTACATAGAGTTCCACAAAGTCGGAGCCGGAAATGGAGAGAAAGTTTACCCCCGCTTCTCCTGCCACGGCCTTCGCTAGGAGGGTTTTGCCCGTACCGGGAGGACCGACTAGAAGCACCCCCTTGGGAATGCGAGCGCCTAAGGTCATGAACCGCTCGGGATCCCCCAGGAACTCAACGATCTCTTCCAGCTCCTCCTTCTCCTCGTCGGCTCCGGCTACATCGGCAAAGGTGATCTTTCGGCCCATGTCTACCAGAGTACGAGTGTTGGCCCGTCCAAATTGTGGAGGGCGGCCACCTGCCCCGGCACCGCCGCTACTTCGCATTTGCCGCAGGGTAATCAGGTACCAGATAAGGGCAATGAGCACCAGTACAGAAATAAACACCATTAAAATGGTGGTCCATGCGATTGGTTTTTCACTTGGATAATCAAAGTACTTAATCACGCCGCTGTCATACTGCTTCTCTACTATCTCATGAAAATTATCATAAAAAAGAGAAAAACTGTGCAGGGGGAGTACCATCTGCGTCTTATTATTCACCGCTTTATAAAGCTCTAAGCGCACAGAATTTTCCGAAACCTTGAGCGACTTTACATTTTCATTTTGCAGCTGCTCATAAATATCACTATACACATAGGGCACACTGTTGTTCTGCCGGTTAAATAACGTAATCAGAAATGCTACAAACGCAAGAGCCAGCAAAATATAGATCAGTTCTTTATAGATGCCTTTTTTCAAACGATTCTCACACCCTTTCTAAAAAAATAGAACTAGCCCCCATACACTGCGGGTTTGAGAATCCCTATATAGGGCAAATTGCGATACTGCTGGTCATAGTCCAGACCATAGCCCACCACAAATTCATCGGGTATGGAAAAGCCACGGTAGTCAACCTCCACTGGCTTCACCCGGCGATCGGGCTTGTCCAGCAGCACACAGAGGCGCAGAGAAGCGGGCTTGCGCTCCTCCAGCATGGGCATTAGGGTGGAAAGGGTGTTGCCACTATCCAGAATGTCCTCTACCAAAATCACATCACGGCCGGCAATGTCCGTCTTTAGATCCATACGAATATTCACTTTACCGGAACTCTCACTGCCGCTGCCGTAGGAGGAAATTGCCATGAACTCCAGGGAAATGGGAAGGGTAATCTCCCGCACCAGGTCGGCCAGAAAAATAAAGCTTCCCTGCAAAATTCCCACAACCAGCGGGTTTTTGCCACGATAGTCTCGATTAATCTCCCCGGCCAGACGGCTGACGCAGGCCCTCAAATCCTCTTCCCGAAATAAAATCTCTTTAATGTCCTTCTCCACGTGCTTAACTCCCCTTTTCTTCCTGTATCAGCTGTTCAAAGCGAACCGCCAGAGCTTTTTGGCCCGGCTTTGCCAAACGACTGCGATCCGGTCCAAACCCGGCTACCGCCAAAAGGCCCAACTCATCTGCCAACACCGGTAGGCGCTCTCGAATCCGCCGGGGCACTTTTTCTTCAATCAAAACTTTTTTGAGACTCTTACTGCGCCGGAATGGCAGGGCAAGCTGATCCCCTGTCTGTCGTGGGCGCAGGTGCAGCTCTCCCTGCAGCAGCTCCTCTGCCAGATAAAACACCCCTTCCTCCGGGGTTTCCGGACAGGGGCAGCGCCATACGTGTATGGCCCAGCCGGCATCCAAGGCCTGGGTTGTGCCGGGAATCAGAACAGGAATCGAATCCATAGGCGGCAGGGGCTCTTGCTCCCAGCTGTAGGCGAAGAGCAAATCGCCGTAGACCCGTTGGACCAAAACCCCACCCGGTAAGGAAACGCTGCCCGTTGGCTCCTGACTGCGTGCAATGTCCAAAATGGACTCGATGTGCCCAGACTCCGGTGCTGGTGCCTCAATGCCCTCCAGGAGCATTTGAATCACCCGAACCGCCACGGCCCGGGGCTGCATAGCCACTCGCTGCCTTGGAATCACCAGGCCCTCTTCCGCCCTTTTTGCCTCCCGCACCACTTCCATGGCCCGGGCGGTTAGATAGTCCTGGTCCTCTCGCAGGGACCGTATGGTTCCGGACAAGGTCTGGGTCAGCTTGGGATTCATTTCCCGCAGCAGGGGAATGACGGCATGGCGTAGGTAGTTGCGGCGATAGAGGGTATCCTGATTGCTGACATCCTCCACAAAGGGAATGCCCTGCTCTCTGGCATAGTCCTCAATCTCCTCACGAGAACACAGAAGCATGGGGCGGACAATCTGATCCCGCACCGGTGGAATGCCCCCAAGGCCTCGCAGACCGGTGCCCCGCACCAGGCGAAAGAGCATGGTCTCTACATTATCATCGGCATGGTGGCCGGTGACAATGCGCACAGACTCCGTCTGCCGGGCGGCGTCCTCCAGGAATGCGTAGCGCAAATTGCGAGCGCACTCCTCGATTCCAAGACCCAGCTCCTGGGCCTTGGCCGCCACATCTTCCTCTCCCAATGTGATGGGAATGCCCTGCTCTTTGCAGTAATTTGCCACAAAAGCAGCATCGGCCTGGGCCTCTTCCCCTCGCAGTTTGTGGTTAAAATGGGCCGCTTTAAGGGAAAAGCCCAGCTCCTGTGTTAGCTGCCCCAGGACATGAAGCAGCACCATGGAATCAAGCCCACCGGAGACGGCGCAGAGCACCGAGGACCCAGGGGGCAGCATATTATATTCCAGAGAAAGGCTGCGGATTTTCCCGATAAACTCAGTAGTCATCCTCGCTGTGCCTCCTCTCTAAGTTTGAAAAGCTGGTGAACTCGGGCAGCCACTGGAGCTGTACCGTCCCCGTCTCTCCGCGACGGTTTTTGGCGATGATACACTCGGCCAGATTGTGCTCCTCGGTATCCGGGCTATAGTAATCCTCACGGTAGAGGAACAGCACCACGTCTGCGTCCTGCTCAATGGCGCCGGATTCTCGCAAGTCGGACAGCATGGGACGCTTATTGGCTCTGGCCTCATTGGCACGAGATAGCTGAGAGAGACACAATACCGGCACATTGAGCTCTTTTGACATAATTTTAAGGGCTCTACTGATGTCCGAAACCACCTGCTGGCGGTTTTCGCCCCCGGAACTTCGTCCACCGGCGGCCTGCATGAGCTGCAGGTAGTCGATGACCACCAGCCCCAGGTTTTCTACCCGGCGGCACTTGGCATTCATATCCGCCACAGACAGAGTGGGGTTGTCATCAATCAAAATATTGGTCTTGTTCAGGGCCTTGGAGGCGATGGTAATGCGATCCCAGTCATCCTCTCGCAATTTACCCGTGAGCAGGCGCTTGCTATCCACAAAGGCCTCGCCGGCGATGAGCCGGGTCGCCAGTTGCTCTTTGCTCATTTCCAGGGAAAAAAACACCACGGACTTGCCGGAAAATTTCCCCGCATGGAGCAAAATGTTTAGGGCCATAGAGGTCTTGCCCATGCCCGGGCGGGCGGCCAGCAGAATCAACTCTGAGGGGTTCATACCCGTTAGGGCCATGTCAAGGTCGTGGAGACCTGTAGCAAGTCCAGGAATGGCCGAGTCGCTGGCGGCCAATTCGTCCAGCCGCTCAAAGACTTTCAGGAGCACCGTGGAGATATGCTCCAGACCCTTAGGGTGTCTCCCCTGGCGAATGGCATAGATCCGCTGCTCCGCCACCTCCAAAACGGCGTGGGCCGTTTCCGTTCCCTCTTGGATGATCCCCGTCAGCTCCCCCGCCGTTTCGCCAATGCGGCGCAGCAGGGACTTGTCCTTCACAATGGCCACATACTCCATTACGTTTGTGGCGGTGGGGGTGATCTCCATCAGCTGAAGGATATAGCTGCGAGAGCGGGTCTCGTCATAGACGCCGTTTTGGCGCATCTGTTCCAGTACGGTCACCGGGTCGATGGTCATAGAGAAGTTAAACATGCCGTAGATGGTCTCATAAATCTCCCGGTTCGTCTGCATATAAAAATCGTCCCCGGTCAGGGCTTCAATCACATCGGGCACACAGCGCTGGTCGATGAGTATAGACCCCAGCACCGATTGTTCTGCCTCCACACTGTGGGGCATTTGCCGCAACAGCAGATCCTCGTTCACATTCTCTCACCTACCCGTTCCTAAGTGTAGATCCTTATTTCTCCTCGGTTACCACCACATAGATGGTGCCGGAAATTTCATGGCCCAGCTTGCATTTCAGCTCGAAGGAGCCAAAGCTCTTAATCGCATCCTCTTGCACAATCTTATTCTTGGAAATCTGGATCCCATGCTGGGCTTCCAGGGCTTCGGAAATTTCCTTGGAGGTTACCGCACCAAAGAGTCTGCCTCCCGTGCCGGCCTTAGCAGGAATCTTTACGATCCGCTCCTTCAGCTTCTCCACAATTTCCATGGCCTGGGCCTTTTCCTCTGCAATCTGGGCTGCCTTGGCCGCATCCTGCATCTTCATCTTATGTACATTGTCCGTATTGGCCTCTACCGCCAATTTTTTGGGCAGAAGGAAATTACGGGCGTATCCGTCGGACACCTCCACCATCTGGCCCCGCTTGCCGTGGCCTTTCACATCCTGTTGCAGTATTACTTTCATGGTTATGCCTCCCTTTCTCCGGTGACCTATCGTCCCGGCTTGAACATTCTATATAGTCTTATTCGTCGTTTTCAGCAAAGTACGCATCAATGGCTATCTGCAGCTTTTCCGCTGCGGCCTCCGGTGTCACGCCAGACAGCTGCACCCCGGCAGCGGCAGAGTTTCCACCTCCGCCCAGCTTTTCCACAATCAGCTGCACATTAATCTCTCCCGCAGAGCGGGCCGAAATCACCGTCTGCCCTTTTGAGGGAACCAGAACAAAAGATGCCCCCACTCCGCTTATGTTCAAAAGCTCATCCGCGGCTTTGGCCGCCGTGACCCGATCCACCTGGCGGTCGGAAACGGCCAGGGCAATTTGCCCATGGTACAGTCGGGCATGCTGGACAATGCCAAAGCGGTACAAGGTCTGCTCCAGATTCGCCTGGAAAAAGCGACGTACCTGTGCAGTGTCCGCCCCAGCTCGGCGCAGATAGGCCGCCGCTTCAAAGGTTCGGCTACCTGTGCGCAGGGTAAAGTTTTTCGTATCCAGCATAATGCCGGCCAAAATGGCCTCGGCCTCCTGCTTTTTCAGGTCACCTGGTCCCAGAATATACTGAACCAGTTCCACCACCAGTTCACTGGCTGATGAGGCGTAAATATCTTGAAAACTCAGGTCTGTTTTTTCGATGTCAATATAGGTCTTGGCTCTCCGGTGGTGATCAATCACCACCATGCGGCCACAGCGCTCTAAGAGCTGCTGGGCCTGTGCCTGCTCGGGCCGATTGGTATCCACCACAACCACCACATCGTTTTGATCCAGCAGGTCCATGGCCTCTTCCTCGTAGATAAAAACCTCTTCATAGGCAGGTAGGCTCTCCAAAAGCTTTATGGTTACATCCCCGGGTGTCTCCTCCCTCTCCCGTATCACATAAGCAGGAATGCCCTTTTTCCGGGCAATGGCCACCATGCCCGCACAGGCACCGATACAGTCAAAGTCGGGACACTTGTGCCCCATAATAAAAATACGGGTGGAGGAGGACAGTAGTTCCGACAGGGCATTGGCAACCACCCGGCTCTTTACCTTGGTGCGCCGCTCCGACTCTCTGGCTTTGCCTCCATAAAAATAGAAGTTATCTGCGTCCTTAATCACCACCTGGTCGCCGCCTCTGGACAGGGCCATCTCCATAGACAGGGTTGCCCTTTGGAAGAGTTCCCGCATCTGCTCCGCTTCTTTGCCGATGCCAATGGAAACGGTGGCTGTAATTTCATTGGAACCACGCAGCTGGCGCACGGATTCCAAGAGGGCAAACTTACCAGCCATAAACTTTTCTAGGTGGCGCTGCTCAAAAACAAAGATGTAATGGTCCCGGTCATAGCGGCAGAGAATGCCCTGGGCAGGTTCGGCCCATTGGCTGATTTTCTTATTTAGGTCACTGAGCATAACCGCCCGTTCGCTATCCTCCAGGCCACGCATCAAATCCTCATAGTTGTCAATAAGAATAATGGCGCAGACAGGGCGACTCTCCTCAAAGCGCTGCTTTCTATCATCGTATTGGGTAATGTCCAGCCAGTAGGTCATGGCAAGACGGCCGCTCTGGCTGTCGGTATCAATCAGGTTGCCAAAGACCATATACTTATGGTCTCGCACGGTAACCGAGGTGGGGCTTTTCTGCTCCCCTTCTGTAATCCAGCGCTGCTGAAAACTGGGCACAACAGAGGACATTTTCGTGTCATAAAGATGATCCGGATTCCCCGTCATCTCTAAAAAGCGGTCATTGGTCCAAATGATGTCGTCTGTCTCCGGCTGAAAGAGTGCAACGGGAAGGGGTGCATTGACAATCGTACCTCGGGTGGCGGCCTCGATGTCGCTGGACATACTTTCCAAATATGCCATCACTTCTTTTTCCCGCTTTGCCTGTATGCGCCGTAGTATTAGAAAGCAGCCCACAGCAGCCAGAGCTTCCAGTATCCCGGCAATGGGCTGAACAATCGCAGTTATGCCTGCAAATAAGAGCGCCAAAAGAAGAAACAGTCGATAGCCCTGTTCCTCCGGCAACTTCCCATGTTTCATTGTTCCCATAATGCCATATCCCTCTCTGTTCAGAAGTTGCCTCTCCTTCCTCTCGTCAGCTCAAAACGAGCATACCTCTCCAATTTAGTGATCTTTACAGCATAGCAGAAATCCTCAGAAAACACAAGCAAAAGCGGGGGAATCTGGTTGGAACCCTTCCTCAAGAAGCTTCTCCACCTGTCGTTGTTGCCAACGCTTTTTCACTCTGTGCCCGATACCACACACTGCTGATAATATTGCCTGCCAAAAGAATGTTCCCACAGAGATAGAGCCAAAGGATCATCACAATCATGGACATTAAGGAGCCGTAAACCAGAGGATAGCGGGCGGAAAAACTAATGAAGCGAGAGAAGAGCATGGACGCAGCAACGAGAGCAAAAGAGGAGAGGAAGCTGCTTACAATCAGAGGGGTCAAGCGCAAGTGCTTTGGGGTAGCCAAACGAGTGAGCAATGTAATAAAGAGAAAAAACACGGCAAACAGTAACACAAAGCGCAGCCTGCGCCAAAGAGGAACGACGACTCCCCAATGAAAGGTTTCCTCCACCCAGCCCATGATCCACTCCCCTGTCACCACCACACCCACCGACAAATAGATGATAACAAATAACAGAAGAGGGAAGACCAAGGAGGCTAGGATTTTCCGCAGACCAGCGACCTGAGGCACCTCATAAATGTCAGATAAGGACTGCATGATGATGCGAAAGGCGGCCGATGCAGAGGTAAATACCAGTACAAGGCCTGCCAGTAACATGGCAACGGATTCATTCCCTTGCACATAAGCTAAGTAGTTTTGGATGAGCTCCCAGCCGGCCTGAGGTAGAATACCCTCGAGATGTTGCATCATGCTGTTGAGCTCCAGTTCCAGTAACCCCAACAGAGCATTGAGGCAGACCAGGAGTGGAAACACAGCCAATAGCATAAAATAGGCAAGGCCAGCGGCATCTCTTGCCACATTTTTTTTTGCGTATAATAGCACACTGCGCCGTATGTAGACCACCGGCCTGCTGCTCCAAAGTCTCTTCATCTCATACCTCCCTGCCGCTCTCACAACTCTCCTTCTAATTTTTTATTCTAGTTGAAATCTTGGCCCTTGACAAGTCCCCTACGTGGTTGTCTGCATCGTGGCCTGCCCGCACCACGCAAAAAACGCACCCCGGACTGGTTTCGTCCGGGGTGCGTTTTTATTCCAAGCATTCTGTTAGGGCAAATACTCTTGAGGATTCACTGCTGTGCCATCTAGACGCACTTCAAAGTGACAGTGGTTGCCTGTCGCCCTCCCTGATGTGCCCATGGTGCCAACCAGTTGACCCTGCTCTACACCCTGGCCCACACTTACGCTTGTGGTGTCACAGTGTGCATAGACGGTCTCCATCCCATTGCCATGGTCGATGATCACCATATTGCCATAGCTTCCCTTGTAATCAACAAAGGTGACATAGCCACTATCGGCCGCATAGAGGGCAGTGCCCCGGTCGTTGGCAATATCAAGACCTGCGTGAAAGGAGGACGAGCCAAAAATATAACGGTTCCCAAAGGTGGAGGTGATGTTTCCCTGACAGGGCCACTGAAGCTCGCCGGTGCTGTAGTACTTTGGCCGCTCCTTGGTCCCCACCGCTTTTACGGTTTGCGTCGCCTGGGTAAGAATATTCTCCTCTAGCACAACCTCCTGCAAAATTTCACCATTGAGGTAGGTCACACTAGACACAACTTCCTGCTTGCCCTCTTGCCCCTGCACAATAATTTTGCTCTCGCCCTCGTAGAGGGTAGCATCCTCGATCTCTCTCACCGGACTGTCAATGGCTTTCACATAGGCAATTTGGTCCACTGTACAGACAGAGAGACGAGGACTTGGGGATGCTGCAAACACCATCTGATTCACCACAGGGCTTCTGTCACTGACAGGGCTGCTCATATCGGCCAGTAGATGGGTAACCTCTGGCTTTACAAGGGTCACACCCTCAACGGAAGGCCGTGGCGCCAAAATGGCTACAGACAGCTCTTCCAGGTCACTATAGCTCTGCTGGGCGGGAATATACACAAGTTCAATCTGGGGCTCATTTAGAAAAAATACCGCTTTTGTCTGCTGGGTCGTATACTGCGCCTGAAGGCGATTCAGCAGGTTTTCCAATTCGCCTTTCTCGGCAGATACGCCTACTTCTTCCCCGTCCACCGTAAGGGCGTAGGCGGGCTTAATCTCAGGAATCCCCTGCATCAGCTCTTCCCCTAGTTGGGTATACCCCATGAGCTCTTCTTTTGGTAAACACGTGAATTGCAAGTCCAGGTCTGCCTGATACTGATAGTCTCGATTGAGAATACTAGAGACATTCTCCTCTACCTGCACAATGCTATCCTCCACCATAGCTCTGCTGGAAACCGAACCAATGATCTCTCCCCCAGCTACCACATGGTAGCCAAGAGCATAGCTATGAAAAAATAACAAAAGTCCTATACAAAAAAGACTGATACCCAAAAAGGGCAGTGCCGATAAAAAAGGGCGTTCCGCCCAGAAGGCCTCATCCTTACGTTTATTCTTTGGGCCCACCTTCTGTTGCACGCCCTGCTCGCTGGATACGTTGCTCACTTGCTTGCCTTCCTCTCCGGGAAAATGTTCCAATTCCATTTTATTTCGCTATCATTTTGGTTTAAAAAGATTACAAAATAGTTACAGCTGCCATCATACATGGTTTTCCCGTCTTCGTCAAGCCCATTTCCCCTTTCTTTCCCACAAATTCGACATTTCGCTGTATCTCAACAAGCATCCACTTTCCTTTTTGCATCATTTGAACAAAGACTATTTACAGATTGTATAAGATCTGGTATCGTTATACCCGATGTATTTTGTGCATTTCTTTTGTTTCTTATCTTACTACATCGTACAAAAGGAGTTTTTTTGTGACTAGTAACAACTTTGCTCGTTCTCTTTCCCTGCTCCGACAGGAAAAAGGGGTTAGTCAGCGGGTGGCCGCCCAGAAATTGGGTGTGAGCCAGGCTTTGCTGTCTCATTATGAAAACGGAATTCGAGAACCAGGCCTAAACTTTGTTTTACGGGCCTGTGTTTACTATAATGTATCGGCAGACTTTCTTTTGGGCCGCACCCTCTCCAGGGAGGGCACCGTACTGAATGTGGAAAGCCTTTCCCGTGCCAGTGAGGCGGACGAGACCGCTGTAAGCAGCGACAATCTGGCCCTACGTTCCACCCAATTGCTGGTGACTTCCGCTGATTTGCTTCTTAATTTACTGGCAAAAACCGATAACAAAGATGCCATTCGCTCTGCCTGCAACTATCTTGGTACCGCCGTGTATATTTTGTTTCGCCACCTATACCAGGCCCAGAGCAAGAATAACAGTGATATGTTCTCTGTTAGCTCGCAACATTTTGCCCTATCTGCGGCTGATGTGGATATGCTTTCCTCTAAGTTAGAGTTTGTAGATGCCATCACCGCCCATGCAAAAAACAAAGGGCATTTTCCAGACCTGAGCCATGAGGCCCTTAGCCGGGAGTATGCGGACCTGTACCAGTCTCTGCTGCACATCATTCACCTAACTGGCGAGCGAATCAACAGCCATATCGATCACCGGAAAGAAGCCGGCATCCCTTACATTTAAAAATAAGAGCCGTCTGTTTTGCAGGCGGCTCTTATTTTCCTTCTATGTTGATTTGTTTGGACAAGTCTCTTTATTTATGGTATCATTTAGGATTGAAAACTATAGTCCCTTTGCTATGCTATCCTGCCTTACCCGGCAATCCGGTCATCTCTACCATGACCTTTGGAGGAATCAACATGATCGACCAGACAAAAATTCGTAATTTTTCTATCATCGCTCACATTGACCACGGAAAGTCCACCTTGGCCGACCGTATTCTGGAACTGACCGGCGCCGTCTCTGCCCGAGAGATGGAGAGCCAGCTCCTGGACAATATGGATCTGGAGCGGGAGCGGGGTATCACCATTAAGGCCCGGGCTGTGAAAATTCAGTACAAGGCCTTAGACGGTGCCACCTATGTTTTAAATTTGATTGACACCCCAGGCCATGTAGACTTTAATTATGAGGTTTCTAGAAGCCTGGCCGCCTGCGAAGGGGCCGTTCTGGTGGTAGACGCCTCTCAGGGCGTGGAGGCTCAGACCTTGGCCAATACTTACCTGGCCCTTGAGCATGATCTGGAAATTCGCCCTGTCATCAATAAAATTGATCTGCCCGCAGCAGACCCTGCCCGGGTGAAGGAAGAGATTGAAAATGTCATTGGCCTGGAGGCCCAGGATGCGCCGGAGATCTCTGCAAAAAATGGCATAAACATTGCTGCCGTGCTGGAAGATGTGTTGAAGCATGTTCCAGCACCAAAGGGCGACCCAAATGCCCCCTTTAAGGCCCTGATTTTTGACAGCCAATGCGATGCCTACCAGGGCGTGATTGTCTACTTCCGGGTCATGGAGGGCAGCATTACGTTAGGTGACGAGGTGCGCATGATGGCCTCCGGCGCTCGCCACAAGACCCTAGAGCTGGGTTATCTGCTGCCCATCGGTATGGAACCTACGAAACAGCTCTCTGCCGGAGAGGTTGGCTACTTCACCGCCTCCATTAAAAACGTGGGGGATGCCCGGGTGGGTGACACCATTACCACGGTGCAAAATCCCGCTAAGGAACCCCTCCCCGGCTATCGTCCCGCACGCTCCATGGTGTTCTGCGGTGTTTACTCTGAGGACGGGTCTCGGTACCCCGACCTGCGGGATGCCTTGGAGAAGCTGCAGCTCAACGATGCCGCCCTCTCCTTTGAGCCGGAATCCTCTGTGGCCCTGGGTTTTGGTTTCCGTGTCGGCTTTTTGGGCATGCTGCATATGGAGATTATCCAGGAGCGCCTGGAGCGTGAGTTTGACCTGGATTTGATTACCACTCTGCCCTCGGTTATTTATGAAGTAACCAAATCCGATGGCACGATCATCAAGGTAGACAACCCCCATAACTACCCAGATCCGGGGCAGATTTCTGAATCCATGGAGCCCTTTGTGAATGTCTCCATCATCGCCCCGCCGGACTACGTAGGAAATATTATGCCCATGTGCCAGGAGCGCCGTGGTGAATTTAAGGACATGCAGTATTTGGATAAAAATCTTGTGGAGATCCACTATGCCATGCCGCTCAACGAGATCATCTATGACTTTTTTGACGCCCTGAAGGCCAACACCAAGGGCTATGCCTCTTTGGACTATGAGTTTGCCGATTACCGGCCTAGTGACCTGGTCAAGGTTGACCTGCTCCTCAATGGGGACAAGGTGGATGCTCTCTCCTTTATTGCCCATCGGGACAAGGCCTATGCCCGGGCCAGGCGCATCTGCGAAAAACTGCGGGAGAACATTCCCCGTCAGCTCTTTGAGGTGCCCATTCAGGCGGCCATTGGTGGCAAGATCATTGCCCGGGAAACCGTCCGAGCCATGCGAAAGGATGTGCTTGCCAAGTGCTACGGCGGCGATATCTCCCGAAAGAAAAAGCTGTTGGATAAGCAAAAAGAGGGCAAAAAGAAAATGCGTACCTTGGGTACCGTCCAGCTGCCTACCGAGGCCTTTATGGCCGTGCTCAAACTGGATGAGTAAGGAAGCCATAGCATGAACTTGCGGAAAACAAAGAAAGACGACTCCTTTGAGGGCATTGCCCAGATCTACGTGGAGAGCTGGCGGTGGGCCTACCAAAACATTGTGCCTGACTCGTTTCTGGCCGAACTCACTCCCGCCCCCTGGGCCAGCCTACTTCAGGATGAGACCTTTGATTCCTTTGTTCTTTTAGACCATGCGCGATACATTGGTGCCGCATCCTTCTGTTCCGCTCGAGATGCCACCCTGCCGGACTGGGGTGAAATCGTGTCCCTCTATCTACTCCCCGACTATGCAGAGCGGGGCTTGGGCGCCCTGCTCTTAGATCAAACCCTTTCTGCCATGAAAGACCAGGGTTTTGAACATATCTATCTGTGGGTACTGGAGGAAAACTACAGGGCACGCCGCTTTTATGAAAAACATGGTTTCGTGAATAGTGGGGATGTCATGTCCTTAGAGATTGGCGGCAAGGCACTCACCGAGCTGCGCTACACCCTCCACCTGACCCCTGCATCCCTGTGACCAAAGGCAAAAAGGGCACCCAGGGGAGACCATATCCCCTGGGTGCCCTTTTAAAAACGAAAAAAGAGACCGAAACTCGGTCTCTTTTTTCAGAAGGTTAAAATGAAAAGAAGCTTTTGATCTCTTGCAGTTCCTATACTAACAAATAGATATTACAAAAAAAGACTACATTTGTTACAAAAACTTTAAATCTTAATTTTCTTCCTCTTTTTTTCGTAATTCCTGAAAAAACTCCGACAAAACAGCGGTACACTCCTCTTGCAGAATGCCACCCACCAACTTTGGCTTGTGACGAAACTCCTCCTCAAAGAGGTTCAGTACGGAACCGCAGGCACCAATGCCATTGTCTTTTGCCCCATAATAGACTTCGGGAATCCGGGCACTGATGATGCCGCCGGCGCACATGGGGCAGGGCTCCAGGGTGACATACATGCTGCAGTCGGAGAGCCGCCAACCGCCCAAAACCTGACAGGCCTGCTGTATGGCCTCCATCTCCGCATGAGCAATGGCATTTTGAGCCACTTCCCGGCGGTTTTTCCCCTGGGCAATCACCTGCCCTTTGTGTACAATCACACAGCCCACGGGCACATCTCCGGCAGCGCCAGCCTGCTTTGCCAGCTCCAGCGCCTGGGCCATATATTCTTCGTGCTGCAAAAAATCCCTCCTACGACGTTCTCCTTCTCAGTTT
>JBHAQX010000050.1:0-6039 GCA_041830595.1 Evtepia sp. | reverse complement strand
CACTACGTCCTGCCCGTCCAGCGGAAATTCCAGGGACAGTTTGGCGGTACCGTCATTGAGGCCTCGGCCAAGGGCAGCACCGTCTTTATGGAACCCACGGCCATCGCCGGCCTACAGGGGGAGCTGGACCTGCTCCGAGTGGAGGAGGACAGTGAGCTGCGCCGTGTTCTCTACACCCTCACCGCCCTGGTGGAGGAGCACCGCTCTGGCATCCTGCGCAATATGGAGGCCATTGAAAT
Source organism: Evtepia sp. (assembly GCA_041830595.1). Classification (GTDB taxonomy): domain Bacteria; phylum Bacillota; class Clostridia; order Oscillospirales; family Oscillospiraceae; genus Evtepia. The sequence goes on along the minus strand of JBHAQX010000050.1, from coordinate 5,800 downwards.
CTTAGACGTTCTCTTTGCCAAGGCAAAGCTTAGTGCCTCCATGGGGGCCCGAGCCGTGGCCATTGGGGGAGAGCGCCGCATTGAGATTCAAAAGGGGCGGCACCCTCTCCTAGAAAAAGACTCCTGCGTGCCCCTGGACTTTTCTCTGGGGAGGAACACCAGAGGGGTCATCATCACCGGGCCCAATACCGGAGGGAAGACGGTGGCCCTGAAAACCGTGGGTCTCTTGTGCCTTATGGCCCAATGCGGCCTGCACATCCCCTGTGAAGAGGGCAGCTACATCGGCATGCAGGACGGCTTCTTCTGCGACATTGGGGACAGCCAGGACATCTCCCAAAATCTATCCACCTTCTCCGGTCATATGACCAATGTGATTTCCATTTTAGAAAAGGCCAGCCGGGACAGTCTGGTTCTGCTGGACGAGCTGGGCAGCGGGACAGACCCGGCAGAGGGCATGGGGATTGCCGTGGCAGTCTTGGAAGAGCTCTGGGCCCGGGGCTGTCTGTTTTTGGTCACCACCCACTACACCCAGGTGAAGGACTTTGCCCAGGAGAAAGAGGGGGTTTTAGCGGCCAGAATGGCCTTTGACCAGGAGAGCCTTTCCCCCCTCTACCGCCTTGAGTTAGGACTTGCCGGGGAGAGCTGCGCCCTGCACATTGCCCGCCGTTTGGGCCTGGCCGAGCACATCTTAGAGCTGGCCCAGCACACGGTTTACGGCACACCCTTACCCAGTGAGGCTTCTAGGCAACCAAAGCAGCAACCCAAGAGCAGGCTGGAGCGCAAGAAGGAAGAGAAACCCGTGGTCGACCTAGCTGGAAAATTTCAAATGGGGGACAGCGTGGTGCTGCCGGGGGAGGAGCTGGGCATTGTCTACCGCCCGGCGGATGAACAGGGCTTTGTGGTGGTGCAGGTGAAGGGGGAGAAGCGTAAAATCCGCCACAACCGCCTGCGCCTCAAGGTCTCCGCTGCAGAACTTTACCCTCCAGATTATGATTTTTCCATCCTATTTGACTCGGTAGAAGTCCGAAAAGCAAGGCATAAGATGGACCGGAAATTTGATCCAAGCATTAGCATTTCCTACGAGAAAGAGGTGAAGTAGTTGCATAGAAGGGCATGGAATCCATGCAGCTAGTACTTGTCTAAATTCTAGAATATGGTATAATCAAGGGGAATATGTTGAAAACAGCAGAATACTGCTGAAAAAGCTTTGCTTATTGGGGGTAGGGAGTTTTGGGTGATCATAACTATGAATATGCAAATAAGCTCAGCTCGGCTCTTGCGTTAATCACGAAAACACCGGCACTTACATCGGGTATTTTAGAAGATGCAGCTCAGGTCATTGCAAAAGAGGGCTGTCATGCTTTGAATACCCATCGGGTTGGCATCTGGCGTATCTCGGAAGACTTAAGCATGCTGCACAGCATTGCCAGATATGACAGTGTAGCGGACGAACTATCCATCCAGGAGGATTTTCCCCTTGGAGACAGGTCCCAGTACGTAAAGCTGCTCTCTTCGGAGCGACTGATTGTCATTAATGATGCGAGAGATACCCAGGGTTTACCCAATCTCCAGGAAACCTATGGCCCTGGTATTTGCTCCCTGCTGGATGCTCCCATTCGTGTGGGGGGAAGATTGGTAGGCGTTGTCTGCATTGAGCAGGATGCAACCCAGGAGTATCCCAATAGCCGGGTTTGGAGCATAGCCGAGCAAAACTTTGCCTCCTCTCTGGCCGACTTTACGGCCTTGGCCATGGAGAGTGCAGAGCGCCGGCAGGTTATGTTGGAACTGGACATCAGCAAGCGCCGTACGGAAACTCTCATGAGCAACCTGCCCGGCATGGTGTACCAATGCCTCAATGATCCACCGGAGTTTACCTTTACCTTTGTCAGTGAGGGCTGCAAGACACTCATTGGGTACTCACCGGAAGAGCTGATGCACAACAATGCAGTCAAGTTTTTCGATATGGTCCACCCAGACGATGTGGGTCCCTTGGAAAAATTAAACGAAGAGACCCTGTCCATTGGACTTCCCTTGGAGACCACCTTCCGCATGATCATGAAGGATGGCAGCGTGAAATGGATTTGGGAGCGCAGCCGGGTGGTGGAGCGTAACCCCGATGGAACGCCCCATATTTTAGAGGGGTTTTATACGGACATTACGGAGCAGCGGCGCTTAGAAGCGGCCGAACTGGCGAACCGGGCAAAGACGGAATTTTTGGCCAACATGAGCCACGAAATCCGCACGCCCATGAATGCTATTATGGGCATGACAGACCTTGCCATCGAGCGCTATCCCGATGATTCGGTGCTGGAATATCTGTCCAATATTAAAAGTGCAGGCAGCTCCCTGCTCTCGATCATCAATGACATCCTTGATTTTTCGAAAATTGAGGCCGGGGCAATGGAGATCGCCCCGGAAGAGTACTCCATTTCCTCCTATATCAACGACATTGCCACCATGATTCAGGTGCGCATTGGCGAAAAGCCCATCGAGTTTATTGTTGAGGATGATCCCGCCATGCCCGAACGTCTCATTGGTGATGTGGTGCGGCTGAAGCAAATTGCGATTAATTTACTAACTAACGCAGTGAAATTCACAAACGAGGGGCGTATCATCTTTTCTGTCAGTGTGAAGGGAGAGCCCTGTAGTCACTGGGACCGGCTGTGTATCAGCGTAGAGGACACGGGCATTGGCATTCGTAATGAGGACATCCCAATGCTCTTTGGAAACTTCTCTCAGCTGGACACCAAGAAAAATCGCAATGTGGAGGGCACTGGACTAGGGCTCGCCATTTCCAAAAACCTGGTGGAGTTGATGGGGGGAGAGATCAAGGTAGAGAGCACCTATGGGGAGGGTTCTTGCTTCTCCTTCTCTGTGCTCCAGCAAATTCCCGATGAAAAAATTCCTGCCTTTGCCCTTCCGGATCAAGATGTGCGGGTGGTTATGCATATCAAAAACCCCAGGAAAGAAGAGATTTTACGAGATAAGCTCAGTCAAATGGGAGTGGAAAATGTTAGTTACAAGAGGGGAGAGTCCTTCGCCGGCTTTACCCATATGTTTGTGGACGAAAGCCTCTATGAACAGGTCGCCCCCCAGGACGTTCCCCTTGTCAAAATGATTATCAGCGCCGGGAATGGAAGATACCTGCAGAAAAAAGATGCTACCATTCTCCATACACCACTGACCAGTGCGGTGGTTGCTAAGGCCCTGGGCATCAAGCATACTACCTATGAGGGAATTCTGGGTGCAGAAAATGAAACCATGCTGGAGCTTCAAGATGTCCATTTCCTGGTGGTGGACGACAATGAGATTAACCTCATCATTGCAGAAAACGTGTTGCTGTCCTACGGGGCTCAGGTGAGTACGGTCACCTCAGGGAAAGAGGCCTTGGAACGCATTCAGTCTGAGGACTACGACATTGTATTCATGGACCACATGATGCCGGAGATGGACGGGGTGGACACCACGATCTGCATTCGGAACCTACCCGGGGAGAAGTTTAAGACTCTGCCCATTGTTGCTCTGACCGCCAATGTGGTGGGAGAGGTGCGGGAGCTGTTTATGGAAAACGGGATGAATGACTTTTTGGCCAAACCCATCGAAACCCATGAGGTGGAGCGGATTCTGTGTCAATATCTTCCCCAGGAAAAACTGAAAATTGTGAAACGAGAGGCCTAGTCGCCGCTGGAAAAGGACTGCCTTGTGACAGTCGCAGAATGAATGGTATCATATATTAATTGAAATCGGCTATATGGAAAAATCCATATAGCCGATTTCAATTATAAACATTGCAGCACCTGGGCGCAAAAGGCGCGCGAAGTGAATGCCTGTTTTCAAAGATTATAGTACAATTTTCTTGGATGCAATATTATCACAAAAAATGCTATCGTGCTCTACAAATAAAATCGTTGGCTTATATTCTAAAATCAAATCCTCAATCTGCATACGAGAGATAACATCAATAAAGTTAAGCGGCTCATCCCAAATATGCAGATGTGTGCGCTCACACAGGCTTTTAGCAATGAGGACTTTCTTCTTCTGTCCGCCGCTGAAATCTTGCATATTCTTTTCAAATTGTACCCTTGAAAAGTCGAGTTTTCGGAGGATTGCTTTGAACAGGCTTTCATCAATGCCGCAAGCTGCCGCATAGTCGGTCAAATTGCCACAAAGAAAGGAGGTGTCCTGTGAAACATAGGAAATGATAAGGCCATTGCCTTTGCGAAAATTGCCAGTATACGCTATGTTTTCGCCGCAAATCAGCTTAATGATGCTCGACTTGCCGGAGCCGTTTTTGCCACATAAAGAAATACGGTCACCTTGTTCAATCTCAAAGCTAACATTTTGACAAACAGCCTTTTCGCCATAAAAAATCGAAACAGATGCAAGGGAAACCAAGTTGCTTATATCATAGGAAAGCTGGGATATTTTTAGCTTTTCCGTGTTTTCAATATTTTTTAGCAACCTTGATTTTTCGTCAACAGCTGACTTTCGTCTGCTCTCAATTCCTTTGGAACGCTTCATCATTTTTGCCGCTTTATGTCCCACATATCCTTTGTCGCTTGCGCCTATTTTCGTCTTTTCTACGGCATCAGACCAGTTTGACGTTCGTCTTGCGGCATTGGACAAGCGCTTGATATCCTTTTGCAGCTTTTCATTTTCCGCAAGTTCAAAGCCGTCTTGCCGCTCTTTGTTGAGAAACCATGAAGAAAAGTTGCCCCGCTGCACCTCGATATTTGCCTTGTTTATCGAGAGAATATGGTCTACACAGTTATCAAGAAATGCTCTGTCATGCGATACCAAAAGGAAGCCTTTCTTAGACTTCAAGTATTGGCTGACAATGGCTCTTGCTGCCATATCAAGGTGGTTAGTTGGCTCATCTATAAGAAGGAAATTGTTTTCTTTTAGAAAAAGCGTGGCAAGCAATACCTTTGTCTGCTCTCCGTTTGACAAGGTGTCAAACGGGCGGGTCAATGCATCGGCAGACAATTCCAAAAGTGATAGTTCACGCATAAGCTCCCACTCAAGATAATCGGAGCAAACGCTGTTGATTACTTCGATTGTATTTATTCGCTTGTCAGCAACTTCAAAAGGAAAATACTCAAAATTTATTGTGGATGAAATCTTGCCGCTGTAGTCATATTTACGAAGCAAAAGATTTAGAAATGTTGTCTTTCCTCTGCCGTTTCTTCCAATAAAGCCTAATTTCCAATTGGTGTCGATTTGAAAACTGACATTTTCAAATATATTGTCATAACTTCCTTCATAGGCAAACGTTAAATTTACAATGTTTATTAGTGACATATCGTTGTCCTCCCTAAAAAATTATGGATTGCAAGAAAGTCAATTCTTGCAACCCATAAAAATAGCAAAGCTAACCCCAGAGGGAGAGACAAAACCATACTATATGAGCGAAAAGAACTACAACATTCTTGCATAGGCATAACAAAACCAACGACCACCGTCGCATTGTAATTTTGATATGCCATTCAGATTAGCAAGAAGTGTTGCGCATCTTCCCAACTCCAATTTTTATTATATTGCTGTATAGTATCAAAAACGTTGGTTATCGTCAAGTAGAAAGCATAAAAACGCTACGCTCACATTATACGCTTATGATATTACCATAGACTTTTTTGACACGCTGGGATTGCCTTGTGGCAGTCCTTTTCCTGTTAATTACAAAAAAAGAAGAGCAGGATGCAATCCTGCTCTTCTTGCGGTTGTTTGATTGACGCAATGGGTTAATGCCCTCTGTGCTTCTGCTTTCGTTTTTCCTGCCGCAGGGCGAACTGCCGCTGCT
>JBHAQX010000049.1:0-8298 GCA_041830595.1 Evtepia sp. | reverse complement strand
GGGCAACATGATAATTAAAATAGCAAGAAAGGGGGTGCAGAAAATGACACTGTCAAAGCGATCCAGCACCCCACCGTGACCAGGAAATATTTTCCCGAAATCCTTGATTCCGTTCTGGCGTTTGATATAGGAAAAAGACAAGTCGCCAATTTGGGCTATGGCACTGCCAAAAAAGCCATAGAGTATCAGAATCCAGTAGTGAACGCTAACACCCATAATCGTCGCTGCAACAAAGCCATACAGTACAGCAATGACCGTTCCACCCAAAAGGCCCCCCACTGCCCCCTCCCGACTTTTCTTCGGTGAGATGGTGGGGGCCAACTTATGCTTGCCGAAGAGCAAACCACAAAACATGGCTACAGCATCCGACATAAAGGGAATAGCCAAGGGCAAGAGAATGTAGATTCGGCCCATCTCTGCTATCCGGATTTGCACCAGAGCCGAAAGAAAATAAGCTGCAATAAAAGAAATGAATGAGACCCCGGCGGCCAACGAGATGTTTACTTTATATCCACTGGCCATGGCCTCTAGGAAAAGCAGCAAAGTATAGACGAAGAGTGCCATCAATGCAGGAAGCCTGCCCTGGCCATAGTAGACCCAAAAGGGTACGCCTGCAGCTAAAAGCATGACATACCCTTGTATGCGAGGATGGGAGAGTCCCAAGGCCCTTCCCATCTCAAAGGAGGCAACTGCAGCTAAAAGTGCCACCAAAACAGGTGTATAAATCGGTGAAAGCCATAAGAGAACCAACAGTAGGATCGGCACCCCTACAAGGGCAACAAGTATTCGTTTTCCCAATCTAAATGCCTCCAAATCTGCGTTGGCGCCCTTGATACTCAAGCAAAATTTTGTCTAGCTCGGCTTCCGAAAAGTCAGGCCAGAGCACATCTGTGAAATAGTACTCGCCATAGGCGGACTGCCAAAGCAAAAAGTTCGAAATTCGCAGTTCCCCACTGGGTCTGATGATCAAATCTGGATCCGGCACGCCAGCGGAGTAAAGCCGCCCCGCAATTGTCCCTTCGTCAATGTCCTCCACGGAAAGTCTTCCCTCCGCACAGTCCAAAGCCAAGGACTTCGCTGCCCGCAAAAGCTCATCTCGTCCGCCATAGTTGAGGCAGATGTTCACCTGAATTTCCCAGGCATAGCTCTCCGAAATCCGCCGGGTCTCCTCATAGAGCTGGCGCAGACGTGGAGAGAGAGGGGACAAATCCCCCCAGAAGCAAAGCCGGATCTTGTCTTTCGCCATCTCTTCAATGGCCTCTAACAGATACTTCTCAAGCAGCCCCATAATAGCCTCCACCTCTTGGGCTGGCCGCTTCCAGTTTTCGGTGGAAAAGGCATATACGGTGAGATAGGGAATTCCCAAGTTCTTGCAGTAGGTCGCAATGGTCCGAAAGGTCTCTGCTCCGGCGGCATGACCAGCCGTGCGGGGCAGGCCACGCTTCTTCGCCCAGCGGCCATTCCCGTCCATAATAATGGCTAGATGCTGGGGTAGTTTTGCCTGATCTAGGGTAATTTCGGAGGGAGCAGGGCGTTTCTTAAAAAAAGCCATAGGGCTTAAAGCTCCATCAGTTCGGTCTCTTTTTTGCCGGTAAGCTCGTCAATTTCCTTGCAGTGCTTATCGGTCATGTCCTGAAGATCCTTCTCGCAGTCCTTCAGCCCATCCTCACTCAGCTCACCCTTCTTCTTCATGGCCTTAAACTTTTCCACCGCATCCCGGCGGATATTGCGAATGGCCACCTTGCCGCTCTCTCCATACTTTTTCACTTGTTTAGAGAGTTCCTTACGGCGTTCTTCTGTCAGCTGAGGGAATGACAAGCGAATTTGCTTGCCATCATTTTGTGGGTTGATGCCAAGGTCTGAGGTCTGAATCGCCTTCTCAATCTCCCGAAGTAGGCTGCCATCCCAGGGCTGAATGCTCAGGGTGCGGGCGTCGGGAGCAGAAACCGTCGCCACCTGCTGAATGGGGGTTTCCGTACCATAATAGTCCACTGTAATCTTATCCAGCACAGAGGGGTTTGCTCTTCCCGCCCGTACTGAGGCGAAGTCACTCTTGACTACCTCAATGGTCTTTTTCATTTTTACATCATATTCTTGATACATCTCTTTCATGACCGCTCCTCCTTCACAATCGTACCAATATGCTCACCGTTCACAACCCGCAAAATATTATTGGGGTCTTTCAGGGCAAACAGCATCACAGGAATTTTATTATCCATGGACAAGGATGTTGCCGTATAATCCATCACTTGCAGATGTCCAGAAAGCACTTCATCATAGCTAATGCTGTCATACTTCACAGCGTTAGGGTCGAGCTTGGGGTCCGCACTATAGACACCGTCGATGTTTTTCGCAAGAAGAATAATATCTGCACCAATTTCCGCCGCCCGCAGTACGGCTGCCGTGTCGGTGGAAAAATAGGGGTTGCCGGTACCTGCACCAAAAATAACCACCCGGTTTTTCTCCAAATGGCGAATGGCCTTGGAGCGAATGTAGGGTTCTGCCACAGAGCGCATTTCAATAGCCGTAAGCACTCTTACCTCCACACCCTTTTGTTCTAGCACATCGGCCATAGCCAGACAGTTAATCACCGTTGCCAGCATTCCCATATGGTCGGCCCGGCTGCGCTCCATACTGTCGCCACCATCTTTCAGGCCACGCCAGAAGTTGCCGCCACCAACGACAACACCAACCTCAACGCCCATTTCTACGCATTTTGCAATTACGTCACACACGTTGCCAATCACATCAAAATCGAGGCCTCTAGATGCGTCTCCCGCCAAGGCCTCGCCGCTTATTTTAAGCAGTATACGTTTGTACTTGGGTTTGTCCATATTGAACTCCTCCTGCTTTTGTCTCAGTTTTTACTTTTCTCGTCTATTTTAATATATATTTCCCCTTTTGCAAAGACTAAATGGCAAAGTTTTTACTTTTCTCTCTCTTACTGTTTGAATTGCCTCTAGCCTTATTGCCACTTTTATACTATAATGTTGATTTGCTATGGCACTTTTTGTTTTCAAACCCAACGCATTTCAGGAGGTTTCTCATGTCTGTAATCATTACGGCGGACAGCAGCTGCGACTTACCCGCCCACATCATATCCCCTGTCCCCTTTGAACGCATCCCTCTTACGATCATTCAGATGGGTACCGAATATAAAGACGGCATTGATCTATCTCCAGAGGAGATTTACGCCCGAGTGGAGGCAGACGCCCCTGTGCCCACCACCAGTGCCATCAACATTGCCGACTATGAGGCCTGCTTTTCCCGCTTGCGTTCACAATATGACGCCATTATCCATATCAGCCTTGGCTCCGGCATCTCTTCTTGCAATAACAACGCGGTCATCGCTGCCAAGAGTTTTTCCAATGTTTACATTGTAGACTCCCAGAATATTTCCATGGGCAGTGCTCTTTTGGTGTTGGAAGCACGGCGGATGATACAGGAAGGGATGGAGCCTGCTGCCATTGCTCCTATCCTAGAGGAAATGGCAACGAGAGTGGAGTTCTACTTTCTCATTGACCAGCTTACCTATTTGCAGAAAGGTGGACGTTGCTCCAGTCTTGCTGCCCTAGGGGCGAACCTGTTGCGACTGAAACCCTGCATTGCCGTGGGGGTAGGCGGTAGCCTATACATGGCAAAAAAATACCGTGGTATTTTTGAAAAAGTCATACCCTCTTTTTTTCGTGACCATCTAAGGGGCCGAACCGATATTCTTCCGGAAAAGACCCTCTTGGTGACCACCCACTGCCCCTCTCACTGGGTTACCTTGGCGGTGAATGAGATTCAAATGAACTGTGGCCACAAAGTGGACCATGTTTACCATGCGGGCTGCACCATCTGCAGCCATTCAGGTCCAAGGGCCATGGGCCTTGCGATCCTACGCAAATAAGATACAAGCCCCCTATCGCTTTTTCTGGGCGATAGGGGGCTTTCTTTCATAATAGAAATCTTCCGCGTTCCAGCTGCTTTTCCCGCCGGCTACATAGTTTTGTGGAAGGTGCGGGCAATCACTTCCTCCTGCTGCTGCCGGGTAAGACGGCTAAAGTTTACCGCATAGCCGGAGACACGAATGGTCAAGCTGGGGTACTGTTCCGGATGCTCCATGGCATCCATCAGGGTCTCTCTCTGGAGCACATTCACATTCAGATGATGGGCCCCCTGTATAAAGTATCCATCCAAAATCGCAACCAGATTATCCTTCCGGGCTTCTTCATCGGTTCCCAGTGCCTCGGGGACGATGGAAAAGGTATTGGATACCCCATCCTCACAGACGTTCATATAGGGCACTTTTGCCACGGAATTCAGGCTGGCCAGTACGCCGTTTTCATCTCTTCCGTGCATGGGGTTCGCTCCTGGAGCCAGGGGTTCTCCCCTCTTTCGTCCATCTGGGGTTGTGCCGGTCTTTTTCCCATACATCACGTTGGATGTAATCGTAAGCACAGATAGGGTGTGTTTTGCATCTCGGTAAAGGGGATGGCGCTTTAACTCTCTGGAGAAGGTCTCCACCACATAGACCGCCTCATCATCTACCCGATCATCATCGTTTCCATATTTGGGATAGTCACCCTGGGTGACAAAGTCCACTGCAATGCCCTGTTCATTGCGTATGGCTTTTACGGTCCCATACCGAATGGCGGACAGGGAGTCGGCTGCCACAGAGAGTCCCGCAATGCCAAAAGCGGTCAAACGGCCCACATGGGTGCCATGCAAGGCCATCTGTTTTACTTCTTCCAGAGCCCGAATCTGCATGGAGCACTCCTCCCGCAGGCGAATGCGCTCTTCGCACATAGGACCGTCCAACTGCTCCAAATCCTTCTGCTTTTCTTCTACCAGTTGATCGATGCCATATAGAGCAATGCGGCGGTAATCGCCAATAATACGGCCACGGCCATAAGCATCGGGCAACCCAGTGAGCAGTCCCGCATTTCTGGCAACCCGTGTACGCATGGGGTATGCATCAAAAACACCCTGATTGTGGGTCTTGCGGTATTGGGTAAAGTGGGCTTTGATGATGGGATCTAGGGTATAGCCATACTCCTGAAGGGCTGCTTTTGCCATGCGCACGCCACCATAGAGGTTCACAATTCGCTTTAGCGGCGCATCGGTTTGCAGGCCCACAATGATTTCATTTTCCTTGTCAATATAGCCTGCCTCAAAGTGATTGATGCCGGAGATAATGCCGGTCTCCACATCCAGTATGCCCTTTTTCAGTTCTTCCAGCAAAAGTCCTTCACAGGTCTTCCATAGAGACATGGTTCTCTCTGTGGGACCCTCTAAAAAGCTTTCATCTCCCGTATAGGCGGTCCAGTTTTTTTGGATAAAGGAGCGCACATCGATGCTCCGCTTCCACTGGCCGGAAACGAACCCCTCCCACTGCTGATACTGCTTCATATTAGCCACCCTCCTTTTCCCATTTGGCAAAAAATTGTTTTTGTAAAATCTTGCATTGTTCCGGATCCATCGCTGGGGTGTCTTCCAGGGGATCGTTCATCCCCATGGACTCATACTTATGAACCCCCATTTTGTGGTAGGGCAAAAGTTCCACCTGTTCTACATAGGATAGGCCCTCTGCAAATATCCGAAGCTGTTCCAATTGATCCTGGCCATCCGTCAGCCCCGGCACCACCACATAGCGCAGCCAAAGGGGTCTTTGGGCTGCCTGGACCTGCCGTAAAAAGGCCTGGGGTGCTGCATAGTCTCCCCCCGTAAGCTGATGGTAGCTTTCTTCATCGAGGGCTTTTACGTCAAGGAGAACAAGATCTGTATAGCAAAGTAGCTGGGAAAAGTCCCCGGCTACTCCGCCGGCAGTGTCCAGACAGGTATGCACACCCGCCTCATGAAGCCGCCGTAAGAGTTCCAGCAGAGCCTCTGCCTGCAGTAGGGGTTCTCCTCCCGAAATGGTTACCCCACCGCCAGACGCCTCATAGTACGTACGAAAACGCAAGAGCCGTTCCAGCAAGGTCTCCACATCCATCTTCGTTTCCCCTCGCTGCCAGGTATCCGGATTGTGGCAGTAGGGACACCGCAGCGGACAGCCGGAAAAGAATACGACACTACGCACCCCCGGTCCATCCACAAGACCCATACTCTCTATGGAATGAATATACGCTTCTATAAAAAAACCTCCCTGTGCTAGTTCAGCTCAGAAAGGTTTTCATGAAAAAGAAAAGCCGAACCCACTGAGCCCCTATATGTGGCGCCCAGACGGTCGGCAGATTACCAAATCATACTCCATGTGGTATCCCACTTCCGTCAGTCATATGATCTGGCTTAAGCATATACCCTGGGAAAATTTCTGTCAAGGGAAATATGCTGTTCTCTTCTTTTCTTTTCCGTCCCCGTTCTGCCTCTGAAGAAATATAAGTGTGACCATATTCTACCTGTGCAAACGGTTCAAATAATCTCGTATTTTCCCTCTCTTCTGGGCGGCGCAACGGGCATCTCATCAGGATACCCAAAAGTAACACAGCCTACAAACTTGCCCTTATCCGGAGCAAGAAGTTCTTCATACTCATGGTCCAGCTTGGCGGCAACGGGAGCCGTGAGCCAGCAGGACCCAATTCCCATATCCCACGCTGCTAAGAGCATATTCTGTATCGCTGCACAAACCCCCGATACTGCAGGGATGGAATCATTGAATTCTTTCTTAGAAAGAAAGGCAAATAGCATCACCTTTGCCCCTCCCAGAGTTGTCAGGAATTCCCCTGTCTCCTGGACAATATGAGGATTTCGGGTGAAGCGCTTCTCCAAGGCAGGGCGGAATATGTCACTAACCCGTATCATGATTTCCTGACATTTCTCCATCATCTCCGGGTCTCGCACCATCACAAAGTGCCAGTGCTGTAAATTCATGCCAGAGGGCGCCATAACCCCAGCCTCTAAAATTTGCTTTAGCGCATCCAGTGGAATCTCCTCTGCCGTGTACTTGCGTATGCTTCTTCTCTCATAGATCGCTTTCATTAATTCCATGTGATCCACACCCTTTCCCTTTGCCTTCAGTATAGCAGACACCGTGGACAAAAGCAACCAGGCCCATTGCCTGCAAGACCTACGCCCGGTTACTCTGGTCACGATCCCTTTTCATTTTGCCAAAACCGAATCTCTTCCTTCCTCTCCATGGGAATATCCAATATCTCAAACTGAGGCCGCGCAAGATAATACCCCTGCACGTAATCAATCCCAAGGCGGATCAGCTCCTTCAAATCCTCCGCCTCTTCTACCCCCTCCGCAATGAGTTTAATGCCTCTCCCATGACAAAAGCTTATCATATTTGCCACTAAACTTTGCTTGTCCTTGTTTCCATGGATTCCCTGGATGAGAGCCATGTCAATCTTTACAATGTCCGGTTGAATCTCCAAAATCCGAATTTCACTGGAATATCCTTTCCCGAAATCGTCTAGGGCTAACTGTATCCCATTGCTACGCAGAAACTCCACCTTGTCCTGCAGCTCTTGGGGATTCTTATTCTCTGCCTCTATAATTTCCAACACGATCCTATGGAATATGTGTCCATACTTCTTTCTCAGTTGGTTGCGGGCCCTCAGACTGATAATCTGACTGGGAATGCTATTGATAAACACCTTACAATGACCCAGCTTTTCTACCTTGTTATGGACATCCTCAAAGGCCATCATAATAACCATTCGCTCCAACATACCTAGTTTTGACTGGGCTGCTGCCACATCCAAAATCTCCTGTGGTGACTTAAATTTTTCCATCCGAGATCGAAGCAAAGCTTCATAGGCAAAAACCTCACCCGTCTTTAAATCCACAACAGGTTGGTAAGCAAAGTGAATCAGCGCTTCATCAATGAGACGGTTAATGGCCTCCCGATTATCCAGCAGATACGACGTTTTCTGGTAAGAGGCTGGACTAAACTCCACCAACGTACCCTTTTCTTGTCGTTTCGCCTCATACATAGCAAAATCGGAAAGCTTGAGCAGATCCGTTACATTGTCGGAATCCTTTGGATACCAGGCAATTCCAGCCGAAAAGCGAATGCGGTTGGATGCTCCATCCGGTGTTATCAAGTGATAAGCCTCATTACGCTTAAACTGCTGCTTTAAAAACTCTCGAATCTCTTCCTGGCTTTCATACCCGTGAAGATAGATGGCAAATTCATCCCCGGAAATACGAGAAACAAGCCCACCAAAGGCAACAAACTCCCGAAACCGCTCCCCGGCCCGCATAATCAGTCGATCGCCAGCATCGTGTCCAAAGGTGTCATTGATATACTTCAGGTTATCAATGTCCGCAAAAATCATCGCGCCAACCTTTCCTGGTTGCCCGCAGATT
>JBHAQX010000048.1:0-6193 GCA_041830595.1 Evtepia sp. | reverse complement strand
GGCTTTCAAAAACCCCGTCTTTCTGTCCCTCGGTGAGGATGTATATACCCTGATTATCTGGGGTGACTACAGCATTAGCCGGGTAGTAGGTGGAGAGCTTAATGCTCATCAAAGGCTGCTGGGATCCATTGTAGATATGTACGACACCCCGGTAGCCCGACTCTTTCACCGTGACCGCAACCCAGCCACTTTGGTTGATTGTGGCGGCCTTGATATACTGTTCACTGTCCAAGGAAAGAGAGACAGCCAGCTTGTTTTTTGATAGAATGAATAAATTTTGCCCTCCTGCATCATAGACAACGGCTTGCTTGCCATTTGTAGATAGGGCAGGGTTTGCAAAAGTCGCTTGTTCACGAATCAGTACTTTGCCGCTGGGGGAGAGGAGCTGTAAAAATGAGTCAGAGCAGATTAAAAGCTTATAGTTTACACCATAAAACAAGTCTTCACTTCTTGCGGTATGGGCAAAGGTGATGTTGTTATCATCGTTGTCATAGGTAAACCAGCGATTGGCCAGGGTGAGCCCCAATTTACCTCGGTATGTACTCAGGAAAATAAAAAGGACCAGCAAAAGCAGTGCGCCTCCCAGTGCGAGAATGCGTCGGCGCAAAGTCATTTTTTGGCTCAGTTGTTGAAAAAAATTCATGGCGATTCTCCCTAAAGAATATAGTCCTCTTCATACCATAAGCCGGTCATATAGAGACCCTGGGCAGGAGCTGTGGGACCTGCCTGGCTGCGATCCTTCTCTTCCAGAATGCGAGGGATGTCAGAAGGCGCGATTTTCCCCTGTGTAGCGTAGATGCAAGTTCCCACAAGGGCTCGTGCCATATTGTAGAGGAACCCATCGGCACTGACCCGGCAGGTAATCATGGCATCCTTGCGGCTGATTTCAAAGTAATGCAGGGTACGTACGGTAGTTTTGGTTGGAGTGCCCACAGAGCGAACGGCGGCAAAGTCCAGTGTGCCTACAAAATAGGAGGCGGCCTCTTGCATCACCGATTCATCCAAATGCTTTGGATAAAACCAGACTCGATCCCGCAAAAACGCATTGCGGATTTTAGAGTTGTAGATGCGATAACTGTATTCCTTTTTGATGCAGGAACTAATGGCATTGAAGTCCTCGGGCACATCACTGGCCTTGGTGACGACAATGTCCTCCGGCAGGCGGGCGTTTACCGCTAAGGGAAGGCGAGAGGCAGGGATGGTTGAGCTGGTTTTAAAATTTGCAATATAGACCTCGGCATGCACCCCGGCATCGGTGCGGCCGCAGCCCACCAACTTAACCGGATGGCCAACAACGGAAGCTAGAGCGAGCTCCAGGGTTTCTGCAACGGTACGATCGTTTTTTTGTACCTGCCAGCCATGGTAATTGCTGCCATCGTACATCAGTTTTAGGGCAATATTTCGCATAAACAACCTCATTGCTTTGTTTTAAAGTCCAAAATGGCCCAAGACAAACATGCCGGCACACAGCAGAGCAGTCAAGAAGAGCAAACAGAAATCCCGAACCAACAGTTTTGGCTGGCGCAAGCGGGTGCGGCCCTCGCCTCCTCGATAGCACCGGGCGTCCATGGCAGTGGCCAAGTCCTCGGCGCGGCGAAAGGCAGAGATAAACAGGGGAATTAAAATGGGAATCAAGGACTTGGCCCGGCGGAACAGGTTGCCGCTCTCAAAATCGGCTCCCCTGGCCTTTTGGGCGGAGATGATCTTGTCCGTCTCCTGAATCAAGGTGGGGATGAAGCGCAGGGCAATGCTCATAATCATGGTAAAATCATGAACCGGAACCTTGATCAGCTTGAGTGGTGACATCAGGCGATCCAGAGCATCGGTCAGCATAAGCGGGGATGTTGTATAGGTAAGCAGCAGGGTGGAGAGCAACAGCATCGTAATGCGCAGCATCATCAGAACAGCCTGGCGCAGACCCATATCCGTAATGTGGAAAATGCCCAGAGAAAACAGTGAGGTGCCGCCCTGGGTAAAGAACAAGTTTAAAACAGCGGTAAACAAAACAATAAATAAAATGGGCCGTAGGCCACGCAAAAAAACAGAGAGGCGAATACCGGAAAGACCAATGCCGATGATGAGAATAAGAAGAAGTATCCCATAAGACAAAATGAATTGAGCGGCAAAAAATGGAAACAATATAGAGCATGGCGCAGAGAAGCTTTATGCGAGCATCGAAGCGGTGCATCAAAGAATTTCCTGGGAAATACTGCCCCAGGGTCACATCACGCAGTGCCATGTTAGCCCTCCTTTCTGGCCCGGTAGGCCCTTAGAAAGGAAGCTTTTGCCTGCTCGATGGTATAGACGCCGGGATCCACCTTGGCACCCATACTGTGAAGGCGGTGAAACACCCGGGCCATTTGGGGCACACCAAGCCCCAACGCCTCTAACTGGTCACTGTGGGCAAAGACCTCATGGGGAGCGCCGGATAGAGGAATTTTTCCATTATGAAAGACCACAAGACGGTCAACGGTGCGGGCAATCTCCTCCATAGAGTGGGAGACCACCACCACCGTTGCCTTGTTGGCCTTGTGGTAGTCACTGATGTTTTGCAACATACTCTCCACGCTAGAGGGGTCAAGGCCCGCAGTTGGCTCATCCAAAACCAACACCTTTGGCTCCATGGCAATCACCCCGGCAATGGCCACCCGGCGTTTTTGTCCTCCGGAGAGTTCAAAGGGGGAGCGGGAGAGAAGAGAGTTGGGCAAGCCAACAAAAGCCAGGGCCTCATGGACCCGGCGATCAATCTCCTGCTCATTGAGCTGCATATTTTTGGGACCAAAGGCAATGTCCTTGTACACCGTCTCTTCAAACAGCTGGTACTCCGGGTATTGAAAGACAAGACCCACTTGAAAGCGCAGTCTTCGGGTGAGAGAAACACTGCTCCAAACATCCTCTCCTTCAAACAGGATGCGGCCGGAAGTGGGTTTTAACAGTCCATTTAGGTGCTGCATTAGGGTGGATTTTCCGGAGCCGGTTTGCCCGATCACACCCAGGTATTCCCCGGCATAGATATCCAAATCAACCCGATCCAGAGCAGTATGCTGGAAGGGGGTGCCGGCGCTGTATATGTGGGTGAGTTGTTCCACGTTCATGATCGGTTTCAAAGTGATCCATCCTTGCTTTTTGTGACATAAGTCAAAGGGTTATTCCATCAGCAGTGTTGCTAAGGCCTTTGCACACTCCTCATCGCTGATGGCATCGAGGGGAAGGGAGAGTCCTTCCTGGCGCAGTTCGTGCAAGAGTTTTACCGTATCCGGCACGCTAAGGCCTGCATGGGATAAGGTATCAATTTGCTGAAAAACCTGCTTTGGGGCGCCATCGGCGATGATTTCACCCTCGGACATGACCACCACCCGATCTGCTTGGGCGGCCTCATCCATATGATGGGTGATCAAAATGACCGTAATGGCATCCTCTTGATTCAAACGGCGGACGGTTTCCATAATCTCCCGTCTGCCCACCGGATCTAGCATGGCGGTGGCCTCATCTAAAACCAGACACTTTGGGTGCATGGAGAGTACGCCGGCAATGGCCACCCGCTGCTTTTGTCCACCGGAGAGTAGGTGGGGGGCATGCTCACGATAGTCGTACATGCCAACTTGCGTCAGGGCTTCATCCACCCGCTTGCGAATTTCAAGGGGGTCAACCCCCATGTTTTCGGGGGCAAAGGCAACATCTTCCTCCACCACACTGGCCACAATCTGGTTATCCGGGTTCTGGAACACCATGCCAACGGTACTGCGGATGTCAAACAGCTTTTCAGGGTCGCTGCTATCCATGCCATCTACCAAAACACTGCCCTGAGTGGGGACATGTATGGCATTTAGCAATTTAGACAGGGTCGACTTCCCGGATCCATTGTGGCCCAATATGGCGACAAAGCTGCCGGACTCAATGGATAAGCTCACATTTCGCAGTACCAGCTTGTTGGGATCGGTTTCATCGGGGTAGGTGAAGGAGACGTCTTTTATCTCTATAATTGTACGCATACGTAACCTCGATTATTTGGGTGTGGAAACCCAGCGTCCGCTGGCGCCACAGGGGAGAACAAGCCCTGTCTGCTCTACAGGCAGGCCAAGCTCACCACTCTCTGTGTGGCCGCCGAAACGCTTGCTTACGATGGTCTCCAACAGATAGGTAAGCACAGAAGGGGCGAGCCCTGTTGTGTAGGAGTTGACAAGAAAGAACAGGGGCATATCCGAGAGGACCCCTGCAACCAGTTCCAGAAAAGCAGGCAGGTTTTCCTCCAGCTTCCAAACTTCTCCGGAAGGACCTCTGCCATAGGAGGGCGGGTCCATAATCACCGCATCGTAGCGGCGGCCCCGACGAATTTCTCGCTCCACAAACTTTGCGCAGTCATCTACAATCCAGCGGATGGGAGCTTCTTCCAGACCAGAGCTCTTGGCATTCTCCTTGGCCCAGGCCACCATGCCCTTGGCCGCATCCACATGGCAGACAGAGGCACCGGCAGCGGCACAGGCCACAGAGGCGGCTCCGGTGTAGGCAAACAGGTTTAAAACAGAGATGGGACGATTTGCCTGGGCGATTTGTTCCATGGCAAAATCCCAATTACAGGCCTGCTCAGGAAAGAGGCCGGTGTGCTTAAAGTTCATAGGCTTAATGTTAAAGCAAAGCTTGCCATAGTGCACTTGCCAGCGCTCCGGCAGGTCCTTTTTAACCCACTGGCCACCCCCACTGGGAGAGCGGGCATAGCGGCCATCCTGCTGCTTCCAGCCAGGATTTTCATGATTGGTGGGCCAAATCGCCTGGGGATCGGGCCGCACCAGAGTATAGTTGCCCCAGCGTTCCAGCTTTTCTCCACCGCCGCAGTCTAACAGGCGATAGTCCTTCCACTTGTCGGAAACCCACATAGATGACACACTCCACTTTTTTGTTCAATCAAATCAAATGTAAAATTTAAGATGCAGTAACAACGTATTATATCACTAAAGGGGTAGTGCGTCAATGAATACCCACGTCAGTAGAGGTCGCAAAAAGGGACTGCATCTTGCAGCCCCTTTTCAAAAAATAGATCAATCAAGTTAACGTGAATTGCGCTGAATCCACTGGACTAACGACGTGGCAATGCTTTGGAGAAAAGCCTCCGTTTTTGGATTTGCAACCTTACCGGTATCATCCCAGATGTCCATGACCTCACCAATGTAGGTCTCCGGGCGCTGCATCACATTGGCGTTCAGGCAGGTAAGCACTTGCCGCAGATGCTGCTGGGCACCATAGCCCCCTAGTTTGCCAGGGGTTACACTGATAACCCCACCGGGCAAGCCATCCCAGGGGCTGTGACCCATAGGTCGGGAGGAAATATCAATGGCATTTTTCAAGATGGGTGGAATGGAGCGGTTGTACTCAGGGGTAACAATCAAAAAGCCGTCAAGGCGTTTCATGGTGCCGCGAAATTCCAGCCAAGACTCTGGGATGTTGTTGTCATCGTCATAATCCTGATTGAAAAGGGGAAGGTTCTCAATGTCAAGAAACAAGGCCTCTATGTCCTGGGGTAGGTAGCTGACAATTGTTTGGGCAAGATGCTTGCTGAAGGAAGCACGGCGGGCACTGCCCACCAGAATACCAATTACTGTTTTTTCCATGGATGATCACACCTCTCAATAATTCGGAATAGGGAGCAATGCCTTCATGATACTATGGGGTGCATAGAAAGGAATGTAGTTTTCTGTAGAATAATATAAATATTTCCCTTTTTTTGTGTGGAACAGGGCCTTCGATGAGGTAATTTCAGGGAAAAGATTGTAGTTGAACGCTCTATATGTTAGAATACTTCAAAGATTAGGTCTTATGATTTGAACGTTGGGTGCAAAGATGCAACGCCCGTAATGGAGGGAAACAGATATGAGTGAAGGAATTCATCCCTTTCGCAGCGCAGCCTTTGGGGGCTTCAATCGGCAGGATGTGCTGAACTTTCTCGAGAAATTTGAGAAGGAACACACGGAAAAAGTGGCCCTCCTAACCAAGGAGCGAGACGATGGACAGGAAGGCCTTGCCTCCCTTCAAAGTCGTGTGACACAGCTAGAGCAGGAGAATACCCAGGTCCAGGCAAAGGTAAATGAACTGCAGGAGAGTACGGAGAGACTGCAGCGGGGCTTAGATGAAAAAGAAGCTCAGCTTCTGGCTACACAGGAGGAGCTGCGGGATTTGCGGGCCAAGGTTGAGGAATTGG
>JBHAQX010000047.1:0-2891 GCA_041830595.1 Evtepia sp. | reverse complement strand
GGGCCTGCTCCAACAGAGTCAGGCAAACGGATTCTAAGCTGTCCTGATCTATCCCGTAAATCAAATCACCCAGCAGGTCTCTTACCTTGGCCTCCACCGGGGCAATCAGCTGCAAGGCCTGTTCTTGGGTGTCTGCCTTGGCGGTGATGCGAAGCTCCACCTCGCCAACCTTGGCATAGGGAGCCAGGGTAGGGTTTGTTAAGGGGCCAAGATGCTCCAAAATCAGGGTTTCCACAGCGGACTCGCCCAGACCGTATACCCGCAGAGTGCGAGAGGCGATGATACCATCAGCCATTTTTTTTAGGAGGGGCATCGCTTGGCCTAAAAACATATTTTGGCATTCTGCGGGAGGGCCCGGCAGCATAATGACTAGGCAGTCCTCCCCCTCAATGGCGCAGCCGGGGGCCGTGCCCCGGGTGTTGGCAAGCTCCAGGCAGCCCTCGGGCAGATAGCACTGCTGGTAGTTGTTGGGGGTAAGCTTGCGGCCTAAGCGCTCCGCATAGGCTTCAAGTTTAGCAGCAATTTCCTCATGGTAGACCAGCTGTTTGCCAAAGGCTTCCGCTAGGGTCTGCTTGGTTAAATCATCATAGGTAGGGCCAAGGCCTCCGGTGGTGATGATAATGTCGGCTCGCTTGCGGGCAATCTCCACCGCCTGCTTCAGGCGATCGGGATTATCCCCCACTACCGTATGATAGAACACGTTGATGCCAAGGGTAGACAGCTCCTGGGACAAAAACTGGGCGTTGGTGTTGGCGATATTACCCAACAGGAGTTCTGTACCAACGGCGATCAGCTCAGCGGTGTGCGTCATGATCCAGCACCACCCTTTCTATGCCGTCTACTGCCTCTTGGACCATGGCAGCGATGTCAAGACCCTCTTCCGCCGCCTCAACCTCCTCCAAGGTTGGCTTGGTACGGGGATGCTTAGGGGTGAACACGGTGCAGCAGTCCTCGTAGGGAAGGATAGAGGTTTCAAAGGTGCCGATGCGGCGGGACAGGGCGATGATCTCCGTCTTGTCCATGCCAACCAGGGGACGAAGGACGGGCAGAGAGCATACCGCTTCAGTGCAGAGCATGGCCTCCATGGTCTGGCTGGCCACCTGTCCCAGGGATTCTCCTGTGACAAGGCCTTTGCAGCCGGTGCGCAGAGCAAGCTCCTGGGAAATGCGCATCATAAATCGGCGCATCAGGATGGTGAATAAATCCTCCGGTCCTTGGCGCATGAGGACCTCTTGAATTCCTGTAAAGGGAACGATGTGCACCGTAAGCCGCCCGCAATAGGGAACCAGAAGGCGGGCAAGGTCTAGCACCTTCTCCTTTGCCTCCTCGGAAGTGTAGGGATAGCTAAAAAAGTGAATCATTTCCAAGGCAACCCCACGCTTGGCAATCATCCAGGAGGCTACCGGACTGTCAATCCCTCCAGAGAGGAGGGACACGGCCTTGCCCCCCATTCCAACAGGCAGTCCCCCTGCACCGGGGGTGGGGTTTGCATGGACATAGGCAGCAAAGTCTCGTACTTCCAGCTGAACGGTCACTTGAGGATTGCGTACGTCTACGATGAGGTGGGGAAAGGCCTCGTGGAGTTCACCGCCCACATATTGGGAGAGTTCGATGGAGGACATGGGGAAAGACTTATCTGCCCGCTTTGATTCCACCTTGAAGGAACGAGCCCCCATGAGTACATCATGGAGATAGGTTTTTGCAGTCTCCAGCATCTGGTCGGCGTTTTTTTCGCAAGCCCTGGCTCGGGTCAGGGCGGCTACGCCAAAAAGCTTTGTCATGGCCTCATAGGCCCCATCCATATCGCAGGTGTCATTCTGGGGTTCAATATAAGTCGTGGATTGCTTGGTATAAATGCGAAACTCACCAAAGTGGCGCAGTCGCTTTTTGGCATTGCCCATGAGTTTATCCTCAAACCCCCGGCGATTCAGGCCTTTGAGAACCAGTTCTCCCAGTTTAAGCAGAATAATCTCCTGGGGCTGTGTTGCGTTTTGATTTGACATGTGGTTACCTCTCGTGTTCTTAGAATCCAATCAATGGGCAAGGTCCATTGTGTTAGCGGCGTAGATAGTCCGGGGCTCGGTACTGAATGGCCTCTGCAATGTGGGCCGCAGCAATTGTTTCCGATTCCTCTAGGTCGGCAATGGTGCGGGCCACCCGCAAAAGCCGGTCATAGCTGCGGGCCGTGAGGCCCATGCGCTCATAGGCCCCTCGCATAATGGCCTGGCCGGCCTCATCCAGGGAACAGTGGGCCTGAATAGCACTCTGTCCCATGGCGGCATTGCAGAGGGGGCCGCCGTCCCCAAAGCGCTTTTGCTGCATCTCCCGGGCTGCGATGACCCGAGCGAGGATGGTCTGGGAACTCTCCCCCTGTCTCCTCTGGGCCAGCTCGTCAAAATCCAGAGGGGGCACCTCGGTGAACAAATCGATGCGATCCAGGAGAGGACCGGAGAGTTTGCCCAAGTAGCGGGACACATCCCCCCGGGAGCAGCGGCAGCGGCCGGAGGGATGGCCATACCAGCCACACTTGCAGGGGTTCATGGCGCAGACTAACATAAAGCGGCTGGGAAAGGTCTCCGCCGCAGCCGCCCGCACAATTTGGATGGTTCCCTCTTCCAGGGGTTGGCGCAGAACCTCTAACACATCCTTGTGAAACTCGGGGAGCTCATCCAAAAACAGCACACCGCGGTGGGATAAGGAGATCTCGCCCGGCCGGGGGATGGGATTGCCGCCCCCTGCCATGCCCGTGGCGGAGATGGTATGGTGAGGACTGCGAAAGGGGCGGGCGGTGAGCATGGGCTGCTCTTTGCTGGTAAGTCCCATGACGGAGTGGACCTGGGTTGCCTCTAAGGCCTCTTCGGGGGACAGGGGAGGCAGAATAGAGGGCAGGC
>JBHAQX010000046.1:0-14011 GCA_041830595.1 Evtepia sp. | reverse complement strand
CAGGAGCTTTCTTCGACGACAGTTGGTGCTGATTGCAGCGAGGGTCCACCCGTTCCCATCCCGAACACGGAAGTTAAGCTCGCTTGCGCCGAAAATACTTGGTGGGAGACTGCCCGGGAAAATAGGTAGTGCCAACATAAAACAGAGCCTTGGAAGATACTTGTCTTCTTAGGCTCTGTTTTTATTTCGTATATGCGACACAGGACAAAAACTTTGACAGAAGATAGGTAAGAGGTATATAATATTCGCAATGCCTTTTTAATGGGGAGAACATGTATATGTCAAAATATTTTGGAACAGATGGATTTCGTGGCGAAGCAAATGTGAACCTAACGGTTGAACATGCTTATCACATTGGACGTTTTTTGGGCCATTTTTATAGCCGTGACCACAAAGCAACAATTGTGATTGGAAAAGACACGAGACGCTCTAGCTATATGTTTGAATGTGCACTAAGTGCTGGCATTACGGCCTCTGGGGCGGATGTACACCTGATGCATGTCACAACAACGCCCAGTGTGTCTTACATTACAAAAATTGACGAATTTGACTGTGGCATCATGATTTCTGCCAGCCACAATCCTTTTTATGACAATGGCCTCAAGCTTCTGAATTCTCGGGGTGAGAAGATGGAAAATGAGGTCATTCAGGAGATTGAAGAGTATCTGGACGGCGGCTGGGGGGAAATTCCTTTTGCTACTGGAACCGGGATTGGTCAAGTGATTGACTACGCATCTGGGCGGAATCGTTATATTGGCTATTTGATTAGCCTTGCCACCCACTCGTATAAAAATGTGAAGGTTGCACTGGACTGTGCAAACGGCAGCACCTGGATGATAGCCAAAAATGTATTTGAGGCTTTAGGTGCGGAGACCCATGTACTTCACAACTCTCCCAATGGAGTCAATATCAATGAGGGCTGTGGCTCTACCCACATGGAGGATCTTCAGGCTTATGTGAAAGCAAATAAAATGGATGTTGGCTTTGCCTTTGATGGAGACGCAGATCGCTGCCTTGCCGTAGATGAGAACGGTGAGATTGTGGATGGAGATAAAATACTGTATCTCTACAGCTGCTATATGAAAGAGCGCGATAAGCTGGCCAATAATACCGTTGTGACCACAGTCATGTCAAACTTTGGTCTCTACAAGGCTTTTGATAGAGCTGATATTCGTTATGAAAAAACTGATGTTGGCGATAAATATGTGTTTGAGAATATGCGCAAAAATGGACATATGATCGGTGGCGAGCAGTCCGGCCATATTATCTTTGCCAAGTATGCGACCACAGGCGATGGTATGCTCACAGCCATCAAAATCATGCAGGCGATGCTGGCAAAGAAACTTCCCCTTTCCAAACTGGTTAAGGATGTGGAAATCTACCCCCAGGTGCTTAAGAATGTTCGGGTTGCAGATAAGGATGTTGCCCTTGCAAATCCAGCTGTCTGTGCTGCAGTTGAAAAAGTAAAAGAGGCTCTGGGTGACAATGGCCGCATTCTTCTGCGTAAGAGTGGAACCGAACCGGTTTTGCGTGTTATGGTCGAGGCGGAGAGCTATGAATTATGTAGCGATTACGCCGATTTGGTCATTCGAGCAATGGAGCAGGAAAGCCTTTGTGATGGAGGAAAGTAGAAATGCTGACAATTCCATCTTTACTGGATTTAGAGCACAGTCTGGCATACGGAATCTTTGAGGGGAAGACCTATCCTTGGGAAGCTCTGGGGGAAATCGGCGATTTTATTCGCCAACTTGGCCCCACTCTGCCAAAAGAGGGGTTTACCCAGATCGAAAAAGATGTCTGGGTGGCAAAGGATGCCGTTATTTTTCCCTCCGCTCACATAGCTGGCCCCTGTATTGTGGATCACGGTGCGGAGATTCGTCACTGTGCCTTTTTACGAGGGAGCGTCATCGTTGGCAAGGGCTGTGTCGTTGGAAACTCCACCGAGCTTAAAAATGTAATTCTATTTGATGAAGTACAAGTGCCCCACTATAACTATGTGGGGGACTCCATTTTGGGCTATCGCGCCCATATGGGGGCCGGCTCCATTACATCCAATGTGAAGAGCGATAAGAGTTTGGTGGAGATTAAGGGAACCTCCACCATTTCAACGGACCGGAAAAAAGTAGGAGCCATTTTGGGCAGCTTTGTAGAAGTTGGGTGCAACAGTGTACTGAACCCTGGTACAGTCATTGGATCCAATAGCCATGTATATCCCATTTCCAGTGTGCGGGGTGTCATTCCTCCAGACCATATTTACAAAGATGCAAGCAACATCGTTCCCAGGCAGTCAACTAAATAAGAGAAGAGGTGCAGAGCTACTCTGCAAGATATATGAAGAAAATTCCACCAAAAAACACAAGTTATCTTTTACTCACCGCCATCATTTGGGGAACAGCTTTTGTTGCACAGCGGGTTGGCATGGACTATATGGGGCCCTTTACTTTTTCAGCCATTCGCTTCATCATGGGCGGACTGGTTTTGGTTCCTATTATCCCACTCTTACGAAGAATAAAAGTGGTAGAGCTACACCCCAACAGTCTTAAGCATACCCTTTGGGGCGGCCTCTTCTGTGGTCTTGTTCTCTTTGTTGCAAGTAATTTGCAGCAATTTGGCGTAAAGTACACCACAGTAGGAAAGGCCGGCTTTATCACCGCACTCTATATTCTGTTTGTCCCAATCATAGGTATCTTTTTAAAGAAAAAGGCTGGGATTAAACTTTGGATTAGCGTAGTAATCGCAGTTGTGGGGCTTTATTTACTCTGCATGACAGATAGTTTGGTTCTTACCTATGGCGATACCTTGGTCTTTCTCTCTGCCCTTGTTTTTTCCCTTCATATTTTGGTGATTGACCATTTTAGTCCCAAAATAGATGGGGTTATGATGTCCAGCATTCAATTTTTTGTAGCCGGCATACTCTCGGCGGTCTTTATGTTCTTTTTTGAGACCGTTCCCAGTTTTGAGCTTCTCCTGGATGCAAAAGTGCCCCTTTTGTATACAGGTATTCTTTCCTCTGGAGTCGCCTATACGCTACAAATTGTGGGACAGAAAAATGTCAATCCTACCATAGCCAGTCTGATTCTTAGCCTAGAGGCCGTGGTTGCGGTGATTGCTGCTTGGCTCATTTTAGGCCAGAGTATGACCGTGCGAGAAATGGCAGGGGCCGGGCTTATGTTTGCCGCAATCATATTAGCTCAAATTCCGGAACGAAAGCAAAGAGACTCTGTTGAGGTAGAAGTATCCGCATCCTCTTAGCACGGTTAGGCTACATGGGAAAAGGAGAGGGGAGATTCCGGTGAAGAAAAAATGGATTGGGGCCATTGCCATTGGGTTTACACTTCTCGTAGGGGTGGCATTGGCTGCGGCTGGGGCTCTGAATGATCCTCTGATTTCCTTGGAGTACTTACAAAACACATTCAAACCTTCTCTCAATACCCAGTTAGATAGTCATGTGGATTCTTATTTTAAAACACGCTATGAAGCAGCGGAAAAGAAACTGGAAGAGGTAACAAATGCTCTAAAGCCTCAACTGCAAAGCGGTGGAAGCAGTCCCTGGAGCAGCAGTGCCCAATTCCTTACCCGCAAGCAAAACTATGGGGATGGGGTTACCTTACAAACTGGGAGTAGTCTGCTGTTTCTAGAGGGTCAGGCTACGGCGGATGTAAGCGGTGGGGAGATCATTGATACCACGACGGGCGAGGTTTCCGCAGGGAATGGTCTGTACTTAAAAAGTGGACATCGCTACCTTCTGGGCGAACAGGCAACGGCTACCGTAACGATTCAGTCAGAAGCCGCAATCCTTGCCATTGTTGGTCAATACCAGAGTTCTGCGGCGAACCAGGCCACTTTGCCATTCACCGATATCAGCAGAACGGCTTGGTATTACAGTGCAATCAGCTATGTGTATCAACAAAACCTGTTTGGCGGCATGAGTGGACATCAGTTTTGGCCCAGCTATCAGCTCAACCGAGGCATGCTGGCCACGGTTTTACACCGCATGGCCGGATCTCCGCCAGCCGGTACATCCGGTATAAGCTTTCATGATGTTCCAGCGGGTTCTTGGTATGAGGCGGGGGTCAAGTGGAGCGCATCCGTCGGGATTGTCAATGGCATGGAGGAAAATGCCTTCTGGCCTAGTTATAACGTAACCCGGGAGCAGATGGCTGTTATGCTCTACCGTTATGCGGGGGAGCACCTAAAGTTAGATGTATCTGCTCGAGGAGATCTAAGCGGCTTTCCCGATCGGAACCGACTCTCTCCCTGGGCCCAGGAGGGCATGGGATGGGCGGTCTCCGTTGGGATTATTGGCGGGGACAATTTAGGGGCACTCAATCCCGCTGGATCTGCCACACGGGCTGAGGCTGCAACGATGATTGAACGCTTTGCCAGGCTAACTGGAAGATAAAAGGGAAGAGGCTCCAACAAACGGAGGGGCCTCTTTCTTTGTTCTATAAAAAGCCTTGCAATGTGGTGTGTCTTATGGTAAAATACTTTGGTCACTACACACAGGGGTGGACCTGTGGCCCTGTGCCCTTTGGGCTGGCTGCGGGAATGAAATCCCTGGAGGTAAAAACTGAAATAATTGGAGGAATACTATTCATGGCAGTCGTATCTATGAAGCAACTACTGGAAGCCGGTGTGCACTTTGGTCATCAGACCCGCCGCTGGAACCCCAAAATGGCAACCTACATCTACACCGAGCGCAATGGTATTTATATCATTGACCTGCAGAAGACCGTTAAGAAGCTGGAAGAGGCATACAACTTTGTGCGCAGCATCTCTGAGAATAACCAGAGCCTACTCTTCGTCGGCACCAAAAAGCAGGCACAGGATGCCATTCGTGAAGAGGCTCTTCGCTGTGGCATGTACTTTGTGAACGCTCGTTGGCTGGGCGGTATGCTCACAAACTTTAAGACCATGCGTGGTCGCGTGGACCGTCTGAATCAGCTGCGCAAAATGCAGGAGGACGGCACCTTTGATATGCTGCCTAAGAAGGAAGTTATCAAGCACATGGGCGAGATCGCAAAGCTTGAGAAGTATCTCGGCGGTGTGGTTGATATGAAGAAGCTGCCCGGCGCCCTTTTTGTGGTTGACCCCCGCAAGGAGCGCAATGCCATCAACGAGGCCCGCAAGCTGAATATCCCCATCGTTGCCATTGTCGACACAAACTGTGACCCCGACGAGATTGACTATGTCATTCCCGGCAACGACGATGCCATTCGTGCCATCCGTCTGATTTCTTCTGTTATGGCTAACGCCATTCAGGAAGGCAGACAGGGCATGGATGCCCAGGAAGCTTCTGCACCCGCAGCAGCTGAGGCAGCACAGGCCTAATCAAACAAAGCATCAGTGCCCGCCGAATGGGCGGGCACTTTTCATTCTAGAAAACAAACATATATTGGAGGTATGTAACATGGGATTTACAGCAAATGATGTAAAAAACCTGCGTGAAATGACAGGCGTAGGTATGTTAGACTGCAAAAAGGCACTGGCCGAAACAGATGGTGACATTGATAAGGCCATTGAGTTTCTTCGTGAAAAGGGCCTTGCGGCTGCACAGAAGAAGGCTGGCCGTATTGCGGCTGAGGGCATGGCCTATGCCGTTGTCGTCGATGGTGTTGGCGCTGTGGTCGAGGTAAATGCAGAGACTGACTTTGTCGCCCAGAACGATAAATTTATTGAGTTTACCAAAAATGTGGCAGAGGTTGTTGCCAAAGAAAATCCTGCCGATGTGGACGCGCTGCTGACCAAGACCTATCCTGCCACCGGCCGTACCGTGCAGGAAGAGCAGCAGGAAATGGTGTTGGTCATCGGTGAAAACATTAAGATCCGCCGCTTTGCCCGCTTTGCCGAAGGCGTCAGCGTGCCCTACATTCACATGGGCGGTCGCATTGGCGTGCTGGTGAACATGGAGGTCTCTGCAGGTCTAGAGGCAAATCCCGCTGTTGTTGAGCTGGGCAAAGACATTGCCATGCAGATTGCAGCTATGAACCCCTCTTTCCTGGATAAGTCTAACGTGGATCAGTCCACCCTGGACAAGGAGAGAGAGATTCTCATGGCTCAGGCCAAAACCGAAAATGAAACCGCTGCAAAGCCAAAGCCTGAAAACATTCTGGTAAAGATGGTGGACGGCCGTATCAGTAAGTACTACGAGGAGAACTGCCTCTTGCAGCAGGCCTATGTAAAGGAGAATAAGATCTCTGTTGAGCAGCATGTGGCTGCTGTGGCCAAGGAGCTGGGCGGCAGCATTAAAGTGACCAACTTTGCTCGTTTTGAGAAGGGCGAAGGCATTGAGAAGAAGGAAGACGACTTTGCAGCTGAGGTTGCAAGTTTGACTCAGTAATCCTTGCATCGTTTAGAGAGCTAGTGTTTCGCACTAGCTCTCTTTTTTCATTTCAACAGAGGCTTCTTGTTTGACAAAGAGGGCAAAATCCTGTAAGATGAAAGAACAAGTAAATTGGACAGCCGCGCTATGGGGGCGAAAGGCCCTATGGTGAGGAAAGTCCGGGCTCCAGAGGGCAAGAATAACGGGTAACGCCCGCCGAAGGCGACTTCAGGACAAGTGCAACAGAGATATACCGCCTGGCTTTGGTCAGGTAAGGGTGGAAAAGTGAGGTAAGAGCTCACTGGCCGACTGGGAACAGCTCGGTCCTGTAAACTCTATTCGGAGCAACACCGTGGAGGGGAACATAGCCGGCCCGGCTTCCCCGTGGAGGTGGCTTGAGCGTATTGGCAACAGTGCGCCTAGATAGATGGCTGTCGATAACAGAACCCGGCTTACAGATTTACTTGTATTTTAAGAAAAAAGGCTGCTTCAAAACGGTTGTGGCCTTTCTATGTAAAGTAAAAAGGAGGAAGAGAGCATGAATGTACCTGTGATTACCATTGCTCGAGAGTATGGATCAGGAGGTCGCTTGATTGGCGAGTCCGTTGCCAAGAGCCTAGATATTCCCTTTTATGACAAGGAACTCATCTTAATGGCTGCTAAAAAAAGCGGCCTTTCGGAGGATTATATCCGTCGTACGGAGCAGATCAAATCTGCCAGCTTTCTCTACAGCCTTTATATGACCAGTCAGGTGCTGCCCATGTCCGACCAAATCTTCTTGGTGCAGAGTAAGATCATTCGGGAGCTTGCGGAAAAGGGGCCCTGCGTCATTGTTGGCCGTTGTGCCGACTATGTGCTGCGCAATATGCCAAACTGCATGAACGTGTTTATCCATGCACCCATTGAGGAGCGCATGCAGCGGGCCAAAGAGGAGTACAAGGATGATGCGGCCAACATGGAAGACTACGTGCGCAAGCAGGATAAAAAGCGTGCATCCTATTACAATTACTTCTCCCAGAGCAAGTGGGGCAACGCCCACAATTATCATATTGCACTCAACAGCACCCTAGGCATTGAGAAGTCGGCCTATTTGGTTAAGGATGCCGCAATGGCGTTCCTAGAGGCCAAAAAATAAGCAGAGAAATTCCGTTTGTAGAATCTTTTTTCGGGAAATGTGATTGACGATACCGACAAATTATTGTATACTACATTTGATGCGGCTTAGTCATTATTTTGTTATTTTACCTGAAAAAGGGAGTAAATACCGCAGATTGCTCCGTAGTTGCCCAGCATACGAGGGAAGATATCCCTTCTATTCTGTTGTCTGGAGCACTTCACCCTCGCAACTGCTCTTTTTCGTAGCAGCTATATTTTAAAACAGTTGTAGCCTAAGGCTTTGGCTAGGCTGCAATGTTTAGTCTGTTTGTCAGACAAGTCTTTCAAAAGCTGGAAGGCTTGTGTGGCGAACAGGCGCATAACTAGATGAGTTTGCTTGTAAACTCTTAATAAATTTTGTGGAGGTAAGGTATCATGCGTTTACTGACCGATGGACAAAAGAAATGGTGTGAAACCATCAGCGAGTTCTGTAAGAAGGAAATTGAGCCCATTATGCTGGAGTGGGACAAGGTTGTTGACCCTTCTAAGGCTATCCCCTTTGATGCTTATGCAAAGGCATTTAAGCTTGGCCTGAACACCTTTGAAATCCCTGCTTATGCAGGCGGCAACAAGGTTGATCTGCACACTGCTGCTGTTATGTACGAAGAGATGGGCTACTATGACGGCAACTTCGCTTCCGTTATGCAGACCACCAACCTGGCTCTGAAGCCCGTTCTGATCGGCGGCACTGAGGACCAGATCAAGTATTTCGCAAAGCACATTCTGGAAGGCAAGGGCTACGGCGCTTTCTGCCTGACTGAGTCTCATTCCGGTTCTGACGCTGCTGGTGTTAACACCACTGCTGTGAAGGACGGCGACGAATGGGTCATCAACGGCGAGAAGTGCTTCATCACCAACGGTGGCGAGGCTGACATCGCTTGCGTATTCGCTATGACTGATCCCTCCAAGGGTGCTAAGGGCATCTCTGCATTCATGGTTCCCACCTCCACTCCCGGCTGGAGCGTAACCAAGTATGAAGACAAGAGCGGCTTCCGCACCATCTCCACCTGCTCCATCAAGCTTGACAACGTCCGTGTGCCCCTGGCTAACCTGGTTGGCGAAGAGGGCAAGGGCTTTAGCTATGCAATGAAGACTCTGGATAAGAGCCGTGCATGCGTTGGCGCTCTGGCAGTTGGTATTGCTCGCCGTGCTCTGGACGAGGCTATTGCCTTCGTGAAGGAAAGAGTTACCTTTGGTAAGCCTGTTGCTTCCCGTCAGGGCATCCAGTGGATGATCGCTGACATGGCTACCAAGATCGAAGTTTCCCGCTGCATGGTCGTGCACGCGAACGAGCTTCAGGAGCAGGGCCTGCCCTTCTCCACCGAGGCTGCTATGGCTAAGCTGTTCGCTACCGAGGCTGCTATGGAAGTTTGCACCGACGCTATCCAGCTCATGGGCGGCAAGGGCTACATGAAGGAAGACTGCGTTGAGAAGATCTGGAGAGACATCAAGGCTTACTGCATCTTCGAAGGCACTACTCAGGTTCAGAAGATGGTTATCTCTGGCAACGTTCTGTCCGGCAGAAACCACTAATCTGTATTTTGTTATTAAAAAACCCCTGGTCGAATTATTTCGACCAGGGGTTTTTTTGTAATAATGGAGCACCAAATAGAAGGATGAAACCATGCAAGGTGTTCTGAGGTGGTTCGTTTTAATTAAAAAATATTTCAAAACGGGAACAAAAGATGACAAAATGCGTCAACCCTTCCGTTAAGCATTTTAGACTTAACAGATGACATCCTATAAAACATTGGGTGTGGTGTCATTCTGATGGCTTAGACTGCACCCCCGCAACGGAGGAACTATGAAGAAACTGATTATAATTTTGATGATTGTCCTGCTGCTCCCTATGAGCGCATTGGCTGCACCGATTGACTACAAGACTGTCAATTCAACCATTGCCCCCATTGCATTTCCAGAGGGCTATGTGCCTTACTATAATCCTGTCTATGCAGAAGCCTTGGCAAAGATGATGTATGGGGAGGGGGGCGCTAATATGGAGGAACATGCAGCCACTAGCTGGGTCGTCATTAACCGGGTAGAGGCTGGCTACGGATCCCTACTCCATGTGCTTTCAACCAAAGGTCAGTTTGTAGGTTATCGAAAAAGCAATCCGGTTACACCTTTACTACATGCCTTGGCAGTGGATATCCTGATCCGGTGGGATATGGAGCGGTGCGGCTACCAGAATGTTGGACGAGTGCTGCCTAAAAACTATTTATGGTTTTCCGGCAGCAATGGTCACAACTGGTTTCGAGATCGATTTAAGGGTGGCACGGTTTGGAACTTTAGTTGGGACAGCCCTTACTCATAACTTACAAAGGTTATAATGGAAGAGTAACATAGTCCAGACTTTTTTTGATCTTATGTGATTCATGAAGCAAAAATCGGTTGACTTCTCAAACCGCCAGCCGATTTTTGCTTTTCCAAATATAGTGAGAAAACTGGGATTATATTTATTAACTTGCAAAATTCATGAAAATGTGGTACTATTAAAGAATAATTCTTGTTAAAATTGCAGATTTTAGTTATGTGGGAGGTGGAAGCGTGTTTCAGGTTGGGGACAAGATTGTTCATCCAATGCACGGTGCTGGTGTGATTGATGAAATTATAGACCAGGATGTGGACGGAACAACCAGAGCATATTATTTACTCCGGCTTCCACCATCTGGCATGGTGGTTATGATACCGGTTGCCAATAGTGCCGAAATCGGTGTGCGGGCGGTTGTGGATTATGAAGAGGCGAGCCAGGTTATGGATGAGCTGGCAAATATTCAAGTGGATATGACACAAAACTGGAATCGCCGCTACCGAGAAAATATGCTACGCATTAAAAGTGGCGACCTGCGGGAAGTTGCATGGGTAGTAAAAGGGCTCATTTTACGAGATGGAGAGCGTGGACTCTCCACAGGGGAACGCAAGATGCTTCACTCTGCTAAGCAGATCTTTCTTTCTGAGCTGGTATTGGCCCAAAGTATAAGCTATGAAGAGGCAGAGGAGCGCATTTATGTTGCCCTTAGTTAAGAACCGCCTTATCGACTCATCGCTACAATAAAAAAACTGAAAAGGAGCCGCTAGGCTCCTTTTTTGTGAAATGGGGAGTACACGAAAATGGGTCTACTTAGAAAATTAATAAACCGGCAAGGTAAACGGGTAAAGGCTACCTGTTCTTTGGTTTTGGTTGCAGCGGGAAGTGGGAGTCGGATGGAGGGGGTTCACAAAATTCTCTACCCTTTGGATGGTATTCCTGTTTTTATACGTAGTCTCATACCGTTTGAGCAGTCCCATCTCATTGGAGAGATTATAGTCGTAGCTAGGCAGGAGGATTTGGAGGAGATCAGCAAGCTTTGTGTGGAATATAAGCTGAAAAAAGTGCGTGCTGTGATCACAGGGGGAGAGAGTCGAACAGAATCTGTCCAAAACGGACTAGAAGCAGTGAGCCCGAAGGCAGAGCTCATTGCGATTCACGATGGAGCAAGGCCTTTTGTCACCCAGGAAGTCATTTCTCAGGTGATTACCAGGGCGAAGCGATGCAGCGCAGCAGCCCCTGCAATTCCCGTAAAGGACACAATCAAAACGGCCAAGGGAGCTATCATCGAACAGACCTTACCTCGGGAAGAACTGTTTGCGGTACAAACGCCTCAGGTGTTTGAGGCCGCTCTAATCAAAGTGGCCATTGGTAATGCCCTCAAGGAAAAACGAATCATAACGGATGACTGTTCTGCTGTGGAGCAGCTGGGTGTTCGCGTAGCCCTTACAAAAGGTAGTGAAGAAAATATTAAAGTGACCACCCAAATGGATTTGCGTTTCGGTGAAGCGATTTTGGCAGGGAGGATCAGCTTGTGAGAATTGGACATGGCTATGATGTGCATCGGTTGGTACCAGATCGGGACTTCGTGTTAGGGGGTGTGACCATCCCATATGAGCGAGGGCTGCTTGGTCACTCGGATGCTGATGTGCTTACTCATGCAGTGATGGATGCTTTGCTTGGAGCCGCCGCTCTCGGTGATATTGGATATCACTTTCCAGATCGCGATCCAAGGTATGCGGGAGCTTCCAGTATTGGACTCTTAAGGCAGGTTATGGAGATGCTTCAAAAAAAGGGGTATCGTCTCGGAAATTTGGATGCAACAATTCTAGCCCAGGCTCCCAAACTCTCGCCCTACATGCCTCAAATATGTCAAAATTTGGCCAAGGCAATGCAGGCAGATCTTTCTGACATCAACGTAAAAGCTACGACAGAAGAGGGACTTGGTTTTACAGGATCGGGAGATGGTATTGCCGCCCATGCGGTGGTTCTTCTTGTGAAATGTGGGAATTAGCCCAAGTAAGGCGCAGTGTTTTTCTTTGTTTGAAGAGGACGCTGCGCTTTTATTATTAGAAAGATTGCGCAGATTAACGTAAAAAATCAAGGGGATAAACCTTGTCAAGGATATGAAAATCAAGTATAATGAACCGAATAGACATTTTTATCTTCTAAAGAATTTCAGATAGGCCCCAGCAATTTTTTATGAATCAGTTAAGCAAGAAAGGAGATCCCTGGGATATGGATATGTTATCATCACTTTTGACTACAATTCTAGGGTATCTCTACCTGATTCGATTTACCGATGTACTGGACATTTTAGTTGTAACCTATCTGATTTATAAAGGAATGACTTTGCTACGCAGGAGCAGTGCCGCCCAGGTGGCAAAGGCACTGGTCTTGATTGTTGCGGTTATGTGGATATCCTATCAGCTAAACTTAAGCGCCATTAATTTTATTCTGGGAAAGGCAATGGAGCTAGGACTACTTGCCCTGGTTGTGGTATTCCAACCAGAAATACGACGATTTCTGGAGCAGCTGGGCAGCAGCAACTTTGGTCGAATCTGGACTGGCCGAAATGTGCCTACTGGTGATGTGGAAAGAGCAATTGTTGAAACGGTAGATGCATTTATTGACCTTTCCAAAAATCGGGTTGGCGCTCTGGTGGTTTTTGAACGCCACAATGTATTGGATACGGTGATTGAGTCTGGCACCGTGATGGATGCCGCTGTTTCCAGTGAGCTTTTAAAGAATATCTTTTACCCCAAGGCGCCTCTTCATGATGGTGCTGTAGTGATTAGAAATGGTCGCATTGCGGGCGCTGGCTGCATGCTTCCTCTGTCCAGTAATAAAAATCTTAGCCGGGAGCTTGGTATGCGTCACAGAGCAGGTATCGGTATGAGTGAACATTCCGATGCGGTTGTGGCACTTGTTTCAGAGGAAACTGGAACCATTTCTGTGGCAACCAGCAGCAGGCTTCGGCGGCATCTAGCTCCTGAAACCCTGGGGCGAGTCCTGCGCAACGAACTGGTTCCCCGAGATGGGGAGCAAATGAAGCATTCCCAGTCTCTGCTTGACCGAGTTTTCCGCAGAAAGGGGGGGCAGGGATGAGAGATTCCATGAAAAGTGGAAAGCGATTTAACATGATCGTGGCTATTCTTTTGGCCGTGCTTCTTTGGCTCTATGTAGTCAATGTGGAAAATCCGAATGGAGAGACAAGGCTTAACAATGTACCAATTGTGATCCAGGGCTTGGAGGAGCTGGAGGAACGAGGCTTGATGGTGACAGAACTTAGCCGCCAAAGCATGGACCTTCG
Source organism: Evtepia sp. (assembly GCA_041830595.1). Classification (GTDB taxonomy): domain Bacteria; phylum Bacillota; class Clostridia; order Oscillospirales; family Oscillospiraceae; genus Evtepia. The sequence continues at coordinate 913 of JBHAQX010000046.1, read as the reverse complement.
TGTAAGCGGAAAAAGAAAGACCTTTCTGAAACTATACCGCAGTGGCGTCTCCGTTGTAATCGATGTATCAAAGATTACAGAGCCGGGAGAGGCTTTATTGACTGGAAAAACAACGATTTCGGATGCCACCCTAGCGGCCAACCTGAACATTTCTGACCGGGGCGGGTTCGCCGTTACTGCAACGGTTACAGAGATGAGCAGCAAAGAGATTCCGATTCTAGGTCGATTTGTAGGGACAATGGCCAGCGGTTTTGAGGTAGACACCATCTCCGTTTTCCCATCTACCATGCAGATATCCGGACCAACAGATGTCATATCTACTATTACCCATGCCGTGGCAGAGGTTCCGGGTGAGGCGATTAAAGCTGATGTTGCATTGAAAGATCTACCAATTATTGTTTATGATGGAACCAATCATGCCATAACAGACAGTACTATTAGCACGAATGTGGCCTTCTGTGAGATTCAAATGTCGATTGTAAAGGTTTTCAAGCTTCCCTTGGCAGTAGCACTGAATCCTGGAGGTGGTGCTGGGGTGGAGGATGCGGTGGTTCGCATTTCACCCCAGGCGATTTGGGTCTCTGGCAATGAAGAGAGTATAGGAAATCTGAGGCAGCTCGTCTTAGGGCGTATGGAGCTCTTTGATGTTTTTCAATATAAAACACAGGATTTTTCTATCCTGCTTCCACCTGGAGTGGTCAATCGCAGTGAAGAGACCACAGCTAAGGTGACCGTTGACCTATCAAAACTGCCTATGAAAGCAGTAACCGTCAGCCAAATTGAATTTACAAATGTGCCGGATGGCTATCAGGCACATTTGATTCGCAATACGATGCAGGTATGGGTACGTGGACAGCAGCCAGCCTTGGATGGCCTCACAGGAAGTGAAATTCGGGTGATTGTGGACTTAAGT
>JBHAQX010000045.1:0-2701 GCA_041830595.1 Evtepia sp. | reverse complement strand
CCTCCAGCTTCATCTTGTAGGCAAATGCTCTTTCGCTTGGAAGAAGGCTTTCTCGCTGCAAGTTGCTGTCAACCATAATAATCGTGGCGGCATCATCATCCAAATCCCGAACAATGACCGGCATAGTCTCCTTTTCTGCCAGCTCACTGGCTCTGTGCCGCCTGTGTCCGGCTACCAGCTCATAGCCACCCTCCGGGTCCGGTCGGGCAATGGCCGGAACCAGAACGCCATACTGCTTGATACTGTCAGCGGTCTCCATCATTGCTTCGTCATCCTTGACTTTGAATGGGTGGTTCTTGAACGGATGCAGTTCAGACAACGGAATTTCCTGAATCTTTTCCAGCTTTGCATCCTGGCGGCCTTCTTCGGTGGAGAACAGATCATCTACCGAGGCCAGCTCTATTTTTTTCGCGCTGCTTTTCAAGTTTCAACACCTCCTTCGTCAGATTTTTGTAGCCCTCTGCCACCTTGCCGCCGGGGTCATGGGCAAAAATGCTTTTTCCCTCTGCGCTGATTTCCTTTGCCCGGACAGAATGGGGAATCTCTGTGCCGAATACTTTGATCTTGCTGCCATAGGTCTCTCGCAAAAGTGCGGAGATCTCTTTGGCAAAGTTGGTTCGGCTGTCAACCATCGTCAGCAGGATACCGTCTATCTGGAGCTTGGGGTTGATCTGCCGCTTTACCTTGTTTACTGTGGAGAGCAGCTGTTCCAGACCTTTGGCGGGCAGATACTCTGCCTGAACGGGAATTATGATCCTGTTCGCAGCGGCCAGCGCATTGACTGTGAGCATCCCCAGGGAGGGCTGGCAGTCGATGAGAATATGGGAGTATTGCCCCTTCAGCGTGTCCAGATATTGCCGCAAGATAGTCTCACGGCTCATGGCATTTACCAGGGATACCTCCATACCGGATAACTGGATGTCCGCAGGCATCAGGTCTACACCCTCTGGGTGGTGCAGGATACCCTCGCCGGGACGAAGCGGCTCATCCATCAAGATACGCCCCATAGCGTCCGACAGCGTAAAGGGCAGCTTGTCCGGCTGAGGATTGCCCAGGCTGATCGTCAGGCTACCTTGCGGGTCTCCGTCGATCAGCAGGACTTTCTTTCCAGCCTGCGCCAAACCGATTCCAAGATTGGCACAGGTAGTGGTTTTGCCAACGCCGCCCTTCTGGTTGGCAATGGCAATGATTTGCGTGTTCATTGACTTCACCTCATTTCTAATTGTTGCTGTTGCTTCTGGAAATAGAAAAAGCCGCCACTCCAAAATAAAAAGTGAAGTGACGGCTCTTTCTATCGCCGGAATACGAGTTCCTGAAATGAAAAAAGCACCCAGTCATTTTATACTGAGTGCTATATCAAATTCATATTCAATTATTCAAATTAGGTCAAACTATGTCAAACTGCCACAGCCCAAAACGAGGGAAAGGAGGGACGAAAAACACCCCCAAAATCGGCTCTCGGTTGTCCTATAATTTAACCACTAACCCCTTTTTTTACCCCCATTTTTGCCGGTTGTCCTATATTTAACCACTAAAAATTGGGTGAAAACGGCTCTTGATTTGCCAAATTTGGTCAAACCATATCAGCCCGTTTAGATACAGTAAAACCCCGGAAAACCTTGATTTTCCGGGGTTTTTGAACCATTTTGATACGGTTTGAACAGCAGATTATCTCTTGCTGAACTGAGGTGCACGACGTGCTGCCTTGAGACCGTACTTCTTACGCTCTTTCATTCTCGGATCTCTTGTCAGATACCCTGCCTTTTTCAACACAGGTCTGTACTCGCCGTCTGCACGCAAAAGAGCTCTTGCGATACCGTGTCTGATGGCTCCCGCCTGACCGGTGAAGCCGCCGCCGTGCACATTAACCAACACATCAAACTTATTTACGGTGTCTGTCGCAACCAAAGGCTGACGCACAACCACCTTCAGGGTTTCAAGGCCCAAATAATTGTCAATATCTCTCTTGTTAATCGTGATCTTTCCTGTACCAGGTACTAAATATACTCTGGCGATGGATTTTTTTCTTCTACCTGTTCCGTAAAATTTATCATTAGCCATTGCTATACTCTCCTTTTCAGACTAAATTAGCCCTTGATTTCCATTACTGCCGGTTTTTGAGCCTGATGCTCATGGTTTGGACCTGCATATACATGCAGCTTGGTATACATTTTTCTTCCCAAAGGTCCCTTCGGAAGCATACCCTTAATCGCCAGCTCAACAACTCTCTCCGGCTTCTTTGCCAGGAGCTCTCTCAAGGTTGTTTCTCTCATGCCGCCAACATACTCTGAATGGTTGTAATAAATCTTCTGGTCTAACTTCTTACCTGTTACTTTTACCTTGTCCGCATTGACCACCACTACATAATCTCCGCAGTCTACATGCGGCGTAAATACCGGTTTGTTCTTACCTCTTAAAACACTTGCCACCTCTGCCGCAAGACGTCCCAAGGTCACACCCTTTGCATCGACTACATACCATTGTCTGTCGATCTTATCAGGATTCGCCATAAATGTACTCATGATTTTCCTCCATTAACTACACTGTTCGTGCCATTCATTTAATCTATGTAGACAAATGCTTTCCGGGGCTGTGGCAAGCATCAATCCGCAATTACACAATGTAATATTATACCGATGACCCTATATACTGTCAAGCCGTTGACCAAAATTTTCCGGACAGCTTTTCCGGTGTTCATGAT
>JBHAQX010000044.1:0-6666 GCA_041830595.1 Evtepia sp. | reverse complement strand
GACGGCACCGGCGCGACCAAGTGGGGCAAGCTCAAGAGCGGCGCCGGCTGGATCTCGCTGGACTACGCGAGCAAGGTCTGATTGTGCAAAATGCCACCGGCGCGGCGCGGATCACGCTCGGCCAGTGGCATCAATATCGGCAAATTATACAAAAAACCCGCTCGGGAGAGATCCCGGGCGGGCTTTTTCTGTTTTATAGGGCTCCGCGCTGCTTCAGGTCAGCGGCGACCGCTTTATAGATCTTCGTGCCTCTGTTCGGCCCGGCGAAGTCGTAGACGTCCCGATCCTCCAGCGACTTCATCAGAGCCGGATCCTCGGCGACGGCAATCCCACAGGCCCGCAGGGCATCGTACACAGGCAGCCGGCGCGGATCGCTGAAACTGCCACCCTTTTCCTGACGATACACCGCGTAGGCGTAAAGCTCGGCCCGGGCCGCGCCCTGCAACTGGCCGACCATATACCCGAGCAGAGCCTTCGCACCGACGAAGCGGGAAAACTTAACACCACAGGTGTGCGCGTACCACGACAAGCCCGGATCCGGCGCCTCCTCGTCCTCGTCCGTGATCCTGCTGATGATCGCGCTGACGTCGTCCTTGCATACGCCGTCCGGGATCATGGCCTCAAGCTCGAGCGCATAGTCCATCTGCCGGTCGGTCGGCGGGATCTGCTGCTCCACCTGAACGGTCAGCGGATCCACAAGGCCGTCGGCAGCAGCCGCAGCTCTGGCGTCGTCCTCCGTCTGCACCTCGTAGCGCTTCGTATTCTTCCTGCCTGTGCTGGAGTTCGTGCCGGCCACGCAGAAGCGGCCATAGTTCACGAAACCGCCGGAGGGGCTGACATAGCCGCCAATATCGGCCAGCGGCAGCTCGCCGCGCGTCTGCTGCTTCACCTCCACGGTCTGCGTCTGGATCGTCGCCGTGATCGTAGCCGCCGGCGCCGGCCCCTTCTTCTTGAAAAAGTCAAACAGGCCCATAAAATACCTCCTCCCGATGACTTTTTGATTTTATTAGCCTTTAGTCATCTTTGGCATAATATTATCACGCGAAAAATGATACTGTCAATATAGCGTGGTCATCTTTGGGATAAAATGAGGGGGTGAGTGCTGCGAAGATATACCGACCAAACGGAAAGTGTAACATTTCCGGCGTGAATGTGCGAGAGGCGCGGCAGCGGGCTGGCCTATCTCAGGAGCAGCTCGCCTACAAGATCCAGATCGCGGGGCTCGACATCACGCAGAAGGCCATCAGCAGGATCGAAACCGGCGACCGCATCGTCGCGGACTACGAGCTGCAATATCTGGCCGACGCGCTGGAGACCTCGATCCTCAACCTGCTGGGTATAGAATGAGAGCGACGGGAAGGCCCGCCGCTCTTTTTTGCTTGACATTATAGAGCAAATGCTCTATAATTAAGGCATAGAAAGACAGGAGGAAATCAGCATGGAGAAGGTCGAAAACAACAGCAATTTGCAGAGGCTCCGCAAGGCCGCAGGCTTCTCGCAGTCGCAGCTCGCAAAGCTGGCCGGCGTCAACGTCCAAGTGCTTCAGCAGTACGAGCGCGGCGCCCGAGACCTGAACGGGGCCAAGCTCCTGACACTCCTCAAGTTATGCAACGCTCTGGAGTGCGGGCTGGCCGACATCATCACGGACAAGGAAACACGGGAGCAGCTCAGCGCATACGCAGCACACTGAAAGAAGGGACGGCCGGCGGCCGTCCCTTTTGCCATTTTCAAGGAGGTACATCATGGGAGAACATTTCAGCCACTTAACAATGACCAAGCGGATCCAGATCGACGCTTTTCTGCGTGCCGGCATGAAGCCGACCGAGATCGCCAAGGAGATCGGCGTCCATTATACCACCGTCTACCGGGAAATGAAGCGGGCCACCTATGAGCACCTCAACAGCGACCTGACCACCGAGATCCGCTACAACCCGGACGAGGCCGACCGGCTCTACCGGGAGCACCTGAAGGCAAAGGGCCCGGATCTGAAGCTCGGCAACGACTACGAGCTGGCCGACTACCTCGTCGAGAAGATCCGCGACGAGAAGTACAGCCCCGAGGCTGCCGTCGGCGAGGCCGAGGTCAACGGCTGGCGCTTCAAGACGAAGGTCTGCGCGAGCACCGTCTACAACTACATCCGCGGCGAAGTGTTCGGCGACGATCTCACGACCGAAATGCTGCCGCAGGGCGGCAAGCGCAAGCCGGCCAGAAAAGCACCCGAGGGCACCGTCTCCCGAGCCCCGGCAGGCAAGAGCATCGAGCAGCGGCCGAAAGAAGTCGACACCCGCGAGACCTTCGGCCACTGGGAGATGGACAGCGTCGAAAGCTGCCAAGGCGTCAGCAACACCCTCCTCGTGCTAACTGAGCGCAAGACCCGGAAGGAGATCATCATCCCGCTGCGGGATAAGACGAGCGCCAGCGTCGTCCGAGCCCTGAACGGCATCGAGCGCAAAGTCGGCGCCCTGTTCCCGAAGATCTTCGCCAGCATCACGGTCGACAATGGCTGCGAGTTCGCCGACGCGGCCGGCATGGAAAAGAAACGCCGCGGCAAAGGCAAGCGCACCGAGATCTACTACTGCCACCCGTACACACCAAGCGAACGAGGCAGCAACGAGAACCAGAACGGCCTCATCAGGAGACACATCCCGAAGGGCACCGACCTGAGCCAAGTCTCGCCCCGGGAAGTCAAACAGGTCGAGGAGTGGCTGAACAATTACCCCCGGAAAATGTTCGGTTTTCTGTGCTCTGAGCAGCTTTTCCGGGCTGAAATCGCCGCTCTGCTGCCCTCGTGAAAAATTTTTTAGGCTTTTTTAGCATTTAATCTTGACAAAAGCGGAAAAGTCCCGTTACTTTTTCTCCCCTTTCAGGTAAATGCAGGAAATAAATCGTGACTTGCCACTTCGTCTGTGCTATACTATATTTACAGGATGGAAAGTGCTTCCTGCCTGCTTTTATAGCGTAGAAAAGGAGTTGACACCTATGATTTTTAAGTTTACTGAAAAAAAAGTGCAAATCCCCAAGCGCGTTCACGCCTATGCTGAAAAAAAGATTTCCAAGCTGGATCGTTATTTCAAAACCGAAGCAGAGGCCTCCGTGGTGTTTAGTGTGGAAAAGGACCGTAGCCTTCTTGAGGTTACCATTCGTTCTGGTTCCACGATTCTCCGTGTAGCAGAGAGCTCCCACGATATGTTCGTCTCCATTGACGCAGCCGTGGCTGCAATCGAGCGGCAGCTGCGCAAGAATAAATCCCGCCTGGAAAAGCGCCTGCGCAAGGAGGGCTTTGACACACAGCCCGAGGCCGAGGAAGGCTTCTTTGCCTTCGAAGCAGACAAGTCGGCGGATGAGCCTGCATTTGATGTGGTGCGCTCCAAGCAGTTCTTCTTCCAGCCCATGGGTGTGGAAGAGGCGATCTTGCAGATGAATCTGGTTGGCCATACCTTCTTTGCCTTCCGCAACGAAGATGAGAACGGTGCGTTTTCCGTGGTGTATAGCCGTAAAGGTGGAGGCTATGGTCTCATCACCGACCAGCCCTAATTCCTACTCATTCTATCCCCCGTCGCTGTTGCGATGGGGGATTTTTTGTGCCGGGTTCCTTTTAATCAAAAAGACCAAAAGTGCCTTGCTCGGCACCTCTGGTCTTTTTCTATGCTTTTTCGCTTTTCTTTTTCTGGGGTGGCTTTGGTGCTGGGGACTCTTTCGCCGGTACCCTCACCGCCTCGGGCGGAGAGGCCAAGCGCTCCTCCATGGTTCGCCCATGGTTCACGTCATCTTTGAGAATTTGATATAGTCCTGCAGCCATCGGCACGGCCAAAAACATGCCGCCGATGCCCAGGAGGCCACCGCCCACGGTAATGGCCGCCAGAACCCAAACGCCAGGCAGACCGATGGAAGCTCCCACCACTCTTGGGTAGATAATATTACCCTCCAGCTGCTGGAGAACCACAATAAAAACAAGGAACAGCAGTGCCTGCACCGGAGAAATCGTTAGAATGAGAAACGCACCGACGATGGCACCAATATAGGCGCCTGCAACGGGGATTAAAGCGGTAAACCCAACTAGGGTACCAATCATATTGGCATAGGGAAAGCCAAAGAGATGCATGCCCAACATACATAAAACACCTAAAATGACCGCTTCAATACACTGTCCCACAATAAATTTACGAAAGCTGTGGTCAAAAATATTGCGAATATAGATGAGTCGTTCATACCAATTTGGCTTCAGGTAGTGCCGGGCGACCCGGTCCAGCTGGCCTAAAAGCTTTTCCTTACTAAAGAGCAAATAGGTGGAAAAAATCATGCCCACCAGGACCGTTACCACGGTAGAAAAGGCCTGGGTAATCACAGTGACTACCGTGCCCATTGCCCCACTTACACCGCTCATCAGGCCATCCACCGCTTTACGCAGGATCTCATTCCAATTTAGGCTCATGTTCATATCGCCCAGTACCGACTCAAGACTGGACCACTGTTCCGGACTTAGCCTGCCCTCCAGCCAAATAACAGCTCGACTCCAAAAAGCAGGAATCTCCACACCCAAAAGCTGCACGCTGGAAATCAACTCGGGCACAATGAGCACAATAATGCCCACCACAATCAGGGCAAGGCTTAAAAAGGCCAATAGCAAGCAGACCGGCCTGCGAGACAGGGTTACAAACCGTGACTTCGCCTTTGGTGCATACAATCTCTCATAAAAGGCCATTAAAATATTCACTACATAGGCAATCACAAAGCCTGTTATCAGGGGTATGGCTGCCGTACAAAGGCCTAGGAAAAACCCGGAAATATTACCCCAATAATAGATCAGTAGAAAAAGGACCAGAATCGCCCCGCCCAGGCGAAAGACTAACTTGCGCTCAGCTTTCATAACCGTCTCCTTCGTTCTCTGCAAAAAAACAGCGGCCGACAGAGCATCTGTCGGCCGCTGCCCTATTCTGTTATCATAGCAAAAACCGTCCAAAACATCAATCATGGTTTTTGCTCCCGGAAGCTTAGCCCACTTCCACTCCACGCACCACGTGGAACTCGTCTACATAGAGGGTCATGGTTCCGGTAAAGGCCCGGGCCTCTCCCAGGCTAATCCACTGGTGGCTACTGCGGTTGTAACAGCCAACCTGCTTACTCACCTCATAGGGCACCTGGTTGATCTGCACCGTCTCTTCATCCAACCACTGGTTGTTGGTCACGTTGGAGACCTGGGTCAGCACCACAAAGTCCGCCACCTGGCTGATAGCCAGACTATCAGAGGCCTGGAACTTCATTTTGCTGGTCGCTACTCCGATCCACGTACCGCTAGGGGCGGAAACAGGAGTAAAGGGGTCGCTTTTCCCTTTTCCATTTTCAATTCGCATGGCTCGTTCATAGATAGGCTTATCCAGATCATTGACCATATTCGGATTGCCCTGTGCATCGACTCCATCTTGCTTCTTTTCGTAACTACTAACTACCTTTTCAATAAATGGTATTCCGTAAACATAGCGGTCACCGGTTACATTGTCTAGGACCAACAAGTCAATCTTCCCCGCATCGTTGCGCCGGGCCAGCTTCACCTTGGCCTGCTCCACCGTGGTCAGGCGAATGTCGTCCAACGCAATTTCTTCCACAGGGCTATTCCCGGCCCGCTCCAGAATGCGCACATTGGCCGCAAGATCAGCTGTGCCTAACTTACGCTCCCCTACAACCAGGGTACCGGGAACGCCCGAGCCGTTTACGGGGCTTAAGTTAAGACTGCCACGGCTGGAGGAGGTTACGGTAACCAGCTCCCCTTTGTACTCATTTTTGCTGCTCGTCCCTGTCACAGTCAGTCCATCCAGCAGCTCAACGGTTGCCATGCCGTCCTTCACCGTGGCAATGCCCACGGCGGTAGAGCGCAGGGTCTTGCCCGACACAGCGCCAGCCACCTGGAAGTCCTGGGTGAACAGGAAGGTCACTTGGTCCCCAACCTTGAACTGTGACAGACTGGCTGTGGCCCCAGGCAACACTGGGAACTTTTTGCCAAAGAGGGTAATCTCCGTAGGTGCAGAGGCGTTGGGGTAGGCGCTTTCGTAAAACCCGGTCAGCCGCAGGGTGGAAATATAGATGGTATTCTCCCCCGGAATATAGGTAGCCACATCATAGGCCTTGATGGCGCTGGCATTTACAATCTCGCCGTTTTTGTAGATGGCATAGTCGGTTCGGCCCCCCGCCAGAGAAGACAGGCCCGCCGTGCTGCCATCCTTGCCGATCATAATCACATTCTCGGCCGAAACAGTGCCTACGTAAACCCCTTCGACCTTACCACCCACATCAAAGTGCAGGGTCACTCTGGTGCCGGAGCGCAGGTTAATGAAAATCTCCCCGTAGGTGGTTTCCTTCCCTTTATATACGGCAGTGGTATTCCCATTTACGGTGTACTCTTTGCCCTCCATGTCCGTAATGGAACCGGCTTTGGCAGAGGATACCACAATGTCCTTCATGGTTCCAACGGTGCTGGGCAAGAAACCCCAGGCCTCACCCTTGGCATTGAGAAGCAAGGTGCCCCGTTTGCCCTGAAGCAAGGTGGGCACATGGCTGTTTGCCAGAGGATACGTGCCACCTAGAATCTCGATGGCGGGCTTGCCCTCATCGGTTTTTGCCTGAGCATCCAGCACCACCACATTTTCCTTTACTTCCGTCGCAACCGAAGTG
>JBHAQX010000043.1:0-6350 GCA_041830595.1 Evtepia sp. | reverse complement strand
CTTTTCTTGGGGCGGGACGCCCACCTGCCTCCGCTTTACTTCTCTGTACAAAAGGACTATAATGAAACAATAATATCTTTGCCCAAAATGATTTGAAAAGGACGTGTTCGCTTTGATTATTCAACGGGTCTGGGCCTGCTTTTTCTCTCCCACCGGCACAGGGAAAACCATTGCCACGGTTATTGGCAATACCCTGGCAAGCCATGCGGGTGTCCCCTTGCAATGCTTTGATTTTACAACGGTAAAAAAACGGCAGGCACCCCCTATTTTTTCTCAAGGCGACCTGGTGGTCTTTGCTACCCCCGTCTATGCCGGTCGGGTGCCCAATCTGCTCGTTGACTATATTGCCTCTGCCCAAGGAAACGGCGCAATGGCGGTTCCCGTGGTTCTTTACGGCAATCGAGCCTTTGATGATGCCCTGATGGAACTGCGCAACACCCTAGAGCAGGGCGGTTTTCACACGGTAGCGGGGGGGGCCTTTATCGGGGAACACTCTTTTGGCAGAGACTTGGCCCCTGGACGGCCGGACAAAAGCGACCAGACCATTGCCAAGGGCTTTGCCGATCAGATTTTTCACAAAGTAGCCCAATTAAAAGATTTTTCCAAGCATCAACCTGTTTTTGTTCCCGGAAACAATCCTGTACAGCCCTATTACCGACCCAAAGGGCCACAAGGTGAGCACATTGACATTCGCAAAGTGAAACCAAAAACCATGGACACCTGCACCGACTGTCTGCTCTGTATCGCCCACTGCCCCATGGGCTCCATCGGCCCGGAGGATCCTCGCCTTGTGCCAGGGCTCTGCATTAAGTGCAATGCCTGTGTGAAAATCTGCCCGGCTGGGGCCAAGTTTTTTGATGATCCCAACTACCTATTCCACCGAGATGATCTTGTGGAAAAGTTCGCATCTCCTCGCAAGGAACCTTCTTTTTTCCTTTAGGAATCAAAAATAGAGGGCCACGGGTTCGCCCACTCGTGGCCCTCTATGCTGCTCTATAAACCATTTTTTGTTTTAAATGCCTGGTCTAACTGAAAAAGGCGATGGGCAAAGCCCACTAGCTCTTTGGCACTCTCATGGCGCAAGTAATTGCGATTAAGGTCTCCCAACCGCACCCGGTCTAGGTTGTCCGCATCCTTTAAAAGGCCTGCAAGCTCCAAGGCCCGGGCCTGATCTTTGGGAGCGAAGCCCTGTACCATCTCCGTCATCTTTCCGTCGGCCTGGGAGTGGGCGGCGACGGCCCCCTGCATTTCCAGCAGCCGCTCCCCGCCAATGCCCGTCAGAGCCTCCAGCTGGAGGGCAGAGCGAGAGCCATGGTCCAAATCGAGCCCATCGGAAATGCGACCCACATCGTGATAGGAGGCCACAAGGAGATATTGCTGCAACAGGCTTTCCTCCAGATCTTCCCGCCAGGCAATCAGGGCAGATAGCAATAGCACCCGATTGATGTGCCCACTGCCGTGCACGGGACTGCAGTACAACGCCTCTACCTTAAGGGTCTCAATGGCCTCCAGCACTTGGGGAAAATAGTGCCAGCGCCGAAGGTTTTCAATCATGGGGCTGTCTTCTCCCCAGTCGGCCTGCTTGAGCAGCAGGAGGCTACGTCGTCTGCCATCCATGTTTCCCAATCTCCCCTCTTTCTTCATTTCTTCTATCCTACCGAAAAGAGCTTCCACTGTCAATCATCCCCTCGCAAAAAAGCGGCGGCGCCATAGCGAAGGCAACGGCGCAGGCGCGTCTCGCCCCGCTTAATGGTACGTGAGACGGTGGAGCAGCTAATGCCCAAAGCTTCCCCAATCTGCTGCATGTTCAGCCCCTCGTCGTAGTACATCAGCAGCACCTGTCGCTGACGGGCTGTCACATCTTCTTGCAGTGCCCTTACAAGATTGCGGCGCACCGTCTGCATTTGGGCCACATTGTCGCTGCTCATGGTTCTGGCATAGTAAGCCATATCGGCCGCATATAGGTTTCCTCTTCTATAACGTATACCTGCCATTGCGGCGATACCCCCTTTCGTAGTATCGCTCCAAAAGAACCGCAATGTCTCTTGCTTCACGACGCATTTCATATAGATAGCCAAGCCGATGCAAAAGCTTTGCGTATTCTCTCGGATTGTTCTCCCCTGCTTTTTCTGTTTCCAGCTTAGCAATCCTCTGTTTGAGTGCCATTTCCTGGCTTCTATACTGGGCAGAAATCTCTCTTAGTGTCATGAATCTCACCCTCCTCTTCTTCTGTGCAAAAAACTATTGACAAACTAGCTTTCCTCTGGTAGACTAAACTTCGCTGCATGAGGCAGTGCATACGCTGGTGTAGCTCAGTTGGTAGAGCAGCTGATTTGTAATCAGCAGGTCGGGGGTTCGAGTCCGTCCACCAGCTCCACAGCCTTTTCAATTTCATACGGAGGAGTTCCCGAGTGGCCAAAGGGGGCAGACTGTAAATCTGTTGTCGACGACTTCGGTGGTTCGAATCCACCCTCCTCCACCAACCGACAGTTCAGTCTGTCGGTTTTTTCTTTTTCTCATCGGATGTGCGTCTTTGTCTCTTTGGAACGAAAGTTCTAATAAATCGTAGCAACTTAAATTTCCCCTGTCAACAACCTGCAGGGGCTTTTCTCTCCCCCATAAGTCCATCTATTTGTACAGTTGCATGGTTTTTAAAATAAAACATCCGGAACCCAAAAATTAAATGGGTTCCGGATATTTTAAACTTTCTCTAAGTGAGCTTTTAGGTATTGAATCGCCTGCCGATACCCCTCAAAACCCAGGCCCTTGATGGTATGGATGCAGGCCATGCCGGCATAGGAGATGCGGCGAAAGTCTTCTCGTGTTGCAATATCCGTCAGGTGCACCTCTACCGCAGGAATGGCAACGGCCTTCAGGGCATCTAAAATCGCAATGCTGGTATGGGTGTAGGCCGCAGGGTTAATGATGATGCCATCGGCCTTCCGAAAGGCTCCTTGAATATAGTCCACCAAAACCCCTTCATGATTGGACTGCATAATCTCTACCTCTACACCCTCTAGATGGCAGGTCACCTCGATCATATTCACCAAGGCGTCATAGTCCGCCTTGCCGTAGAGGCCAGGCTCCCGCACCCCCAATAGGTTTAGATTCGGGCCGTTAATGACAAAAAACTTCATGAAGCACCTCACATATCTTTTCTGCTGCCTCTTCCGGCCGTCCATTGTTGTCAATGGTGTAATCGGCAAACCGCTGATAGAGGGGAAGCCGCTGGGCATACATCTGGCCCAAATCGGTGCCCTGGGAGAGAGGCCTTCCTTGCCTATCCAGCTGATGGATCTCCCGCTGCAAGAAGAAGATGCGGCCGTTCTGGTGCAGGTGGGCATAGTTTTCCTCTCGGGTGACGCAGCCACCGCCAGTGGCTATCAACTGACCAGAGCCCTTTCCCAGCTGCTCCAACACGGCGCTTTCCCGCCTGCGAAAACCCGACTCCCCTTCTTGTTCAAAAAGCGTGGAAATGCTGCAGCCTGCCAGGCGTTCCACCTCTTGGTCGGCATCCACATACTGCAAGTGCAGCTTCTCCGCCACAAGTCTGCCCACCGTTGTTTTCCCGCTGCCAGGCATACCGATGAGAATGATGTTCTCCATTTGCAGAGAGACCGCCTCCACCACAGACTGGGCTTTCTCCTGGTCTATTGCTGCTCCGGAAAAATACTCCGCTGCGGCCCGGGCCTGGCCCACCAGCATGGAGAGTCCACCCAGGCAGGGGATACCCAACCCCTCTGCATCCATAAGCAGCTGGGTACGGGCAGGGTTGTAGATCAAGTCCAGCACCCCTTCGCAGTGGGGGAATTCCTTTAGGTCCACAGGGGCTTTTCCATTATGGGGATACATGCCCACAGGTGTGGTGTTGATGATAACCTGCCCGTCTCTATGTTTCTCCAAATTGTCGTAATTGTCCTCTCCCCTGCGAGAGATGGTAAGGATCTGAGACGCCCCAGCTTCCTTGAGCACACACTGTACCGCCAGGGCTGCGCCCCCGCTGCCAAGAACCAGCACTTTTTTTCCAGAGACTTCAATGCCGCTTTTTCCCAGCATCCAGGCAAAGCCAAGGACATCTGTGTTGTCTCCCCAAAGGCTGCCGTCGGCTTGTCTTACAATGGTATTGACACTGCCCACAGCACGGGCCCTAGCACTGAGCTGGCTGCAATACTCCATGACAGCTACTTTATAGGGAATGGTGACATTCAGCCCCCCAAAGTCCTCTTCTAGAAGGAATTCCGCCAGGTCCTCCGGCTCCACCTCAAACAAACTATAGTCATAGTCCGCCAGCAGACCATGGATCAGGGGGGAATAGCTGTGGGCAAGGCTGCGGCCCAGCAGCCCAAATCTGCTCATTAAATCACCTCAGTGTAGCTGCCCAGATAGGTAAACCGCTCACAAATACTCTCCAGGTCATCCATAAAGCGGGCAAACTCCTCGGAGTAAACCGAGGTCTCCAGATCAAAATAGAACATAAAGGCAAAGTCCCGATTGGGAATGGGCCGGCTCTCCAGTTTATTCAGGTTTAGGCCCAGGGCATAAATCCGAGAAAGAGCCTTATAGAGGGAACCAGGCTTATGGGGCAGCTCCAGCATAATACTGCTGTGATCCGCTCCGGGATAAATCTCTAGCTTCCGAGAGATGCAGATAAAACGGGTATAATTGTTGCTTCTGTCCTGAATATCCGAAGCAAGACTTTGCAGGCCATAGAGCTCCATACAGTTGTGAGAGGCAATGGCGGCCACATCACTGCGCCCTGACTGTGCCACTGCCTGGGCAGCCGCCGCCGTGTTTTCCACCGGGGTCAGCTTCACATCGGGCCCTAGCTTCTCTAAAAACTCGCCGCACTGCTGAAGGGCCTGCTCATGGGAGAACACTTCCCGAATCTGGGAGAGCTCTACCCCTTTCGGCGCCAGGAGATTGTGGTTCACCTTGAGGCGCAGGGCACGGACAATGTGAAAACGATGACGCTGCATCAGGTCATATATTTTCGTCACAGAGCCGGCTGTACTGTTTTCTAAGGGCAGCACGGCATAGTCACAAAATCCACTCTCCACCGCAGAAAACACACTCTCAAAGCTTTTAAAATGTTGGATGCCTGGATTTTTAAACAGGCGCTCTGCTGCCTCCTGGGAAAAAGCACCCTCCACACCCTGGCAGGCCACCGTGGCACTGGGGGGGAATAGAGGCGGTGTCTCCGCCATCGCCTTCTCGATCTCCTGATAGAGAGGCGACTTTTCCTTTTCCAGGGCACGCTGATAACTGCGGCTTAGCTCAAACAAAAGGTCATACAGGCTGTGGGCGTAAGTCTGCTGCTCCTTGGGGACCAGCGCCGCCACCTGGGCCTGCTTCTCCCGTTCCCGCTTGCTGTCCAAAATGGGCAGCTTGTTCTCCTGCTTATATTGGCCCACCTTGGCTGCGACCTCCATGCGCCGCAAAAAGAGAGGGATTAGCTCTCGATCGATTTGGTCAATTTCATCCCGATACTGTTCTAAACTCATCTGGTTTTCCCACTTTCTAAAGAAATATATGCCTGCTGCTCCAGCAGGGCGTCATAAACGGCAAGGGCGGCTACCGCTTCCATACAGGGCACGGCCCGGGGCACAATACAGGGATCATGCCGACCTTTGATGCTAAGGCTTTCCTCCCGCTTTTCTTGCAAATGTACACTTTTTTGCTCTCGGGCAATGGAGGGGGTTGGCTTCATGGCCACTCGAAAAAGCAGGGGCATGCCAGAGGTAATCCCGCCAAGAATTCCCCCGTGATGGTTTGTCCATGTTTTTACCCCACCCTGTCCATAGACAAAGGGGTCATTGTTCTCACTGCCACGCATGGCAGCCACTGCAAATCCTGCACCAAAGTCAATGCCCTTCACTGCCGGAACCCCAAAGGCTAGGCGGGCAATGCGGTTCTCCATCCCGTCAAACATAGGGTCACCTAAGCCGGCCGGAAGGCCCACCACGGCACACTCGATGGCGCCGCCGACAGAATCCTGCTCCCCATGCACTTTGGCAATCAGCTGTTTCATCTCCTCCCCCTTTTCCGGGTTCAGAACAGGGAAATCCATCGTTCCCAAGGCCTCTAGCTGAGTGCCGCTTATGGTCACCGGGTCAAAAGGATCTTCTGTGATTTCTCCAATGCGTACAATGTGGGCACCAATCTGAATGCCTCGCTCCCTGAGCAGCCCCAGGCAAATCCCACCTGCAATGCAGAGGGGAGCGGTTAGTCTGCCGGAAAAATGTCCTCCCCCCTGCAATGTCTTGATGCCCGCCGTATTTCATCTGGGCCGTGTAGTCCGTATGGCCGGGGCGGGGGGTATGGCGCAGGGCCTCATAGTCCTTTGAGCGGGT
>JBHAQX010000042.1:0-4446 GCA_041830595.1 Evtepia sp. | reverse complement strand
TTTCACCAACGAATCGATGGGTTATCTACATTCTTGCCGATATCCATGGACAATTATGGCTTCTCCTTTGATGACTGGAATGCTGACGGCAGCTTAGATCTTAGCTTGCTTCTGTTCGAAGGTGGGTCCATGAGAAACCAACCTGCCTTATTCTGGCTTTGGGACAGTGAACAAGAGCGGTTCGTAGAAAATGAGCAGCTAACTGAACTTAGCGATTACGCAACCCTTTTTCTAGACCCCGAAACAGATTCCCACGTGATAACCTCCGCCCGTGCCGGTCTTGAGAAGCATATCCAAGAGTATTATGAATACCAGGACGGACGCTTTTGTTTGATGGAACGAGAGCGCTTCTTTGACCAGAAGAAAGATGACATATCTTATCGGGTGACTCAGATCTCCAAACTCGTGGATGGGGAGATGATCGTCGTCGAGGAAAAGAGAGTTCCATTTGAGGAATAGGGAATAAGGCCATTTCCACAGGTAATAAAGAGTCGACAGAAGTAAACCTTCGTAGAACATAAAGAAAACCGCCCTGGTGTCACTCCACCAGGGCGGTTTTACTTCGTTTTTTTATCATCGCTAAGGCAACGGAACCTCAACGCTAAGATTTGGCTTATTACAGATCACAGGCCACAAGGTCTTCAAAGGTCTGCCGGCGTACCGCCAAGCGGTCCTCTCCTCCTCGCAGCATGACCACCGCCGGGCGGCAGATGCGGTTATAGTTGGAGGCCATGGCAAAATTGTAGGCTCCCGTGGTCAGCACAGCCAGGATATCCCCTCGCTGTGGCTCCGGCAGCTGAATGTTTTCTTGAATCAAATCCCCGCTCTCACAGCAGCGCCCTGCCACGGTCACGGTGTAATCTGCCTTGTCCTGCATCCGACTGGCCGCCAGCACCGTATAGTCTGCCTTATAGAGGGCATAACGGGGATTGTCCGTCATGCCGCCATCCACCGTTACATAGCTACGATAGCCCTCAATGGGCTTTACGCCTCCTGCTGTGTAAAGGGTAAGCCCTGCATTGGCGACGATGCTTCGCCCCGGCTCCATATACACAATGGGCTGAGGATAGGAAAATTGGGCACAACCTTTTTTTAGGTGCTCCGAAAGGAGTTTAATGTTCCCAGCTATGTCCACCACGGGATCCAATTCCACATATTGGACACCAAAACCACCGCCCAGATTAAAGATCCGGGCCGTAAAATCCAGCTGCTCCCTCGCCTCTTTTGCAAAGGCTAGGACAATATCCACCGCATTGCAGAAGGGCGTTACATCGAAAATCTGGGAACCAATGTGGCTGTGAAAACCACAAACATCCAGGTGTTTCTTCTCCAAAGCACTTTTCAGAAAGACCATGGCCTGCCCGGTCTCAATGGGGCTTCCAAACTGGCAATCCACTCTGCCTGTATTAATGGCCTCCAGGGTGTGGGAATCAATCCCCGGGGTAATGCGCAGCAGAACCTTTTGAGTAATGCCCTTTTCTCCTGCGTATTGGTTCAGGATGTCCAGTTCATTGTAGTTATCCACAATGAAGTAGCCCACACCGCAGTCAACCCCGTAGCGGATATCGGCATCGGTCTTATTGTTCCCATGGAAGAACAGCCGCTCCGGAGGAAAACCCGCAGCCATGGCGGTGTAAAGCTCTCCGGGAGAGACCACGTCAGCGCCCATCCCCTCCTCCTGCCAAATGGTATACATCTGCTTAAAGCAGAGGGCCTTTCCAGCAAAGAGTGGCATAGACCCTGCACCAAAATGCTCTGTCATGGCGTTGACATAGCAGCGGCAGTTTTCCCGCAGCCTATCCTCATCCATCACGTATAAGGGGGTGCCGTACTTCTCCGCCAAATAGACTGTGTCCACCCCACCCATGGTCAAATGGCCCTTTTCGTTGATACCCAAGTTGTTATAAAGCATGTATTCTCTCGTCCTCTCTCGGCTTCGCCTTACAGCATAGTTGCACGTAAGTGCTCTCCACTGTGTGGTGACAGCAAGGCTGGAGGCAAATCAAACATGGTTTTGCAGCCAACCTCACCCTTCTGCCCTAAACGAAAGGCCGCCCGGGCACAGGCCACCAATACACTGGCGGTAAACTCAGGGTTTGATCCCAATGTAAGCTGATACTCAATCCTCTGGGGATTCTCCCCACTAAAACCCGTTCTCCCGGTGTGAATCACGCTGCCGCCGTGAGGAATGCCGCTGTGGTCCCGCTCCAGTTCTTCTTGGCTGATAAAGGTCACTGTGGTGGTGTAATCGGCAAAGTAGTTGGGCATGGTCTTGATGGCCATTTCAATCTCGGCCAAATCGGCCCCTGCCTCAGCTACTACAAAGCATTCTCTTGTGTGCTTTTCCCCCGTGCTCAGTGTGGGATTCTCCCCCCGTCGCACACGGTCCAGGGCCTCCGGAACCGGCACGGTATATTGCCGGGCATCCAAAACCCCCGGCAGACGGCGCAGGGCGTCGGAGTGCCCCTGGCTCACACCACGGCCCCAAAAGGTATAGCTTGTGCCGGTGGGCAGAATGGCACTTGCATACAAGCGGTTCAGGGAGAACAGGCCGGGATCCCAGCCTGCGGAAATGACGGCCACCTTTCCGGCCTTTTTCGCCACCTGCTCTACCGCTGCGTAGTGCTCTGGAATCTTTCCGTGATTATCAAAGCTGTCTACCACATGAAAATATTGAGCCACGTCCGGTGTCATCTCCGGCAAATCTGTGGCACTGCCTCCACAGAGGATCATCACATCAATCTGATCCCGCATCTCTTTCATCCCATCATAAGGTAGAACAGGCACCTGTTCCGTCTTTATCCTTACACTCGTCGGGTCTCTCCGGGTGAACACGGCCACCAGCTCCATGTCCTTATTTTCACCCAGGGCACACTCCACCCCTCGTCCCAAATTCCCATAGCCTACAATAGCAATTCTCATTGACTTCCACACTCCTTGTGTTCCATACGCTTTTTCAGCCGATTAATCCTCTAGCAGCTGCTCCATCCCATAACGACCAGGTAATTTGCCCACAATAAAGCGAGCCGCAGCAATCGCCCCCTCCGCAAACAGAGCCCGATCATGAGCCTCATGCTTTAGGCTGATGGTCTGGGTTCCGGTGGAAAAAATCACCTCATGCTCCCCTACCACGTTGCCCATACGAAGAGCATGAATCCCGATCTCCTCCGGCTCCCTTGGGCAAATGCCCTGCCTGCCAAAAACACTTTTGGCCCCTTGGCGCTCGGCCTTCACTGCCTCAGCTAGAAAAAGCGCAGTTCCACTGGGTGCATCGATTTTTCGATTATGGTGTTTTTCGATAATCTCCACATCACTGCCGGGAAACACCTTTGTCACTTGGCCCACAAGCCGATACAGCAGGGCTACACCTAGAGACATATTCGCTGCCTGAAACACAGGGACCTGCTCGGCCGCCAGAGAGATGCGATCCAGCTCTTCCGCCGTATGGCCCGTTGTAGCAATGACGCTGGCAAGTTTTTTTGCTTCACAGTATTTCATAATGCTATCGATTGCCTGGTGATTGGAGAAGTCGATGAGCACGTCAGCCTCACCCTCATAGCTCTCCAGGGTTTCATATACCCCGGGACCACCCAGACGATCCACCAGAGCTGCCACGACAAAGTCAGAGCTTTGCTCCACCACACGCTGTACCTCTCGGCCCATATAGCCCCCGGCACCGCAAATAATCACACGAATCTGACTCATACACGAAGTCCTATCTGGCGCATGGCCACAAGTAGTCGTTCAAAGTTTGCATCTTCCATGGTGGTAAGAGGCAAACGCAAATAATTCTGACAAAAACCCAGGGCAGACATGGCCGCCTTAACGGGTATGGGGTTGACCTCACAAAACAGGGCCGAGACAAGATTGTAATACTGACACTGTAAATCCATGGCCCCTTGAATGTCCCCTGCAAAATAGCGAGTGCAGATTTCTCTTGTCTGGGCGGGAATCACGTTGGACAGCACCGAGATACAGCCCACACCACCCATGGCGAGGAGGGGCAAAATCTGGTCGTCATTGCCGGAGTAGAGATCCAGTTTGCCCTTTACCCTGGCCATGGTCTCCACAATCTTGGACATGTTGCCCCCCGCTTCTTTAATCGCCACAATGTTCTCATGCTCTGCCAAAGCCTCATAGGTAGCGGGCTCAATGTTAATCCCGGTACGGGAAGGAACATTGTAGAGAATAACGGGCTTATCACTTGCATCTGCAATGGTGTTGTACATTTGAATCAGACCCTTTTGGGTGGCCTTATTGTAGTAGGGTGTCACCACCAAGACGGCATCAGCCCCGTCGGCACAGGCACTGCGGGTGAGCTCTAAGGCGTAGGCCGTCTCATTGCTGCCGGTGCCGGCAATCACAGGCACACGACCATTCACCCTCTCGATGGAGTAGGCAATCACCCGACGATGCTCATCGTCGGTGAGAGTGGAGGCTTCTCCC